>CAYLZG010000036.1:0-8108 GCA_964387985.1 uncultured Anaerolineales bacterium
TGGCTGACAATGCGATGGTCCTGGCGCACCTTGAGATACAGCGCATCCAGCCAGATGTACGGGTAAGCCGCGGTCAATGGGCGCTGGCGAAAGGCGCTGACTTCCGCGTCCAACTCCTGGCAGGCGCGCGACACCGCACTCTTATCAATGCCATCCAACCCCAATGCCTGCACCAGTTGATCCACCCGCCGCGTGCTCACGCCGGTCACGTAAGCTTGTTGGACGACATTCAACAGGGCGCGTTCCGCCCGGCGGCGGGGTTCCAGCAAGCTCGGAAAGTAACTGCCCTGGCGCAGCTTGGGAATCTGCAACGTCAAGCTGCCGACCCGCGTATCCCAATCCCGGTCCCGATACCCGTTCCGTTGCGTCGTGCGACTGCCCGTGCGCTCGTACTTAGCCGCCCCGATCTGCTGGCTGACCTCCAGTTCCATGGTCAGCTGGGCCAACAACCGCAGCCCTTCGCGCACAAAGTCACCGTTCGGATCCACGCCGACTTTGTGCAGATACTCGCTGAGTGTCATACTGCTGTCCGTCATCGTGTCGCCTCCTTTGTTTTGGTCTGTGATAACCCAAGGGGGGCACATGATGACTGCATTTGTCAGTCTGCTTTTACACCACTTCGTGAGACATTATCGGCCGTCACTCCAAGACAATGACCGGCCGGCCGTTACAGCCGCCAGATCGCGCTGGAGTCCGGTGGCAAAACTACCGAGTTCGGTGATGCGGCTCGCAGCAGCCCGTTTGAGCCAGTCTGCCAGCGCATCGACGGTACGTTGCCGCACCATGCGGACGAAATCCTGGGCCAGCGTGTAGGCCGTGGCGATCTGTGCGACTACCTTCTGCAGCTTGTCGAGGGCGGCATGCTCATCCTCGGTGAGATCGGCCGGTTGCTGTACCAGCAGCCAAGCCGCTTGGGAAGGCGATAATCGGTGCACGGGCGGTTGAGCGCGGGTTGCTGATAGCTCAGGGGGCACCGCCACTCCGGCCCTTGGCAGGTCCGGATGTTCCTTACAATAGCGCGCGGTCCAACGTAATACCAGCGATCGTGAGCCGGCATAGCCTTGCTCGTGGATCTCGCGATAAAACTGGAGCGCATTATGACACCCGGCTTGCCAGCGCTTGAGCAGGTAAGGTTCCCAACGATCCAGGATGCTGGGCAGCTTACGGCGCTGGGTGATCTCGGGAAAGACGCCGTGATGCAGGTACCGACGCACGGTTAAGCGGCCCATACCCAGTTGCTGTGCGATCTGGCGCACGCTCACACCTTGCTCGTGCAAATGCATAGCCTCTGTGTAACGCGACAGCCGGCGCGCCCGACGTTGTTGGCGTAGCAACTGGCTTTTGGTCACATCCACCGCGGGCGGCTCGTCGGTCAGCCGGGCTGCACCAGTCGAGTCCAAAACGGAGGCATTCGTCTCAGCAGCCGCACCGGCGGCCGCAGCTGCCGTCTCTACTGTATCGCCCACAGGTGGCGGTGTCACAGACTCTTGTACCTGATCAGCAGCGCGGGGTACGCTGGGCATGACCACATGTCTGTGGATCAGCAGACGTTCCAGCGCCGCGCGCAGATTGGCCAGCAGATGCCAGCGATCAGCGAATTGCACCGCATCCGGCGCGCCACGCCGCGCGCCTTCGGCGTAACCGCCGCCGCGATCGCGACTGATGATCTCCACGCCCGGATGGGCTTGCAGCCAGGTAGCCAGCGTGTCAGCCGAGCGGTCCGCGAGCAGATCGACGACGCAGTGCAGCTCCAGATCAACCAGGATCGTGCCGTAGTCTGGCCTTTTTTCCAGGCCCAATCATCGACGCCCAACACCTTGGGGGTGGCTGCCGACGCCAACCCACCGTGATCGGCCAAACCCAGCAACGTATCGGGGCTGATGGGCATCGCCTGCTGGGTGGCGCTCCGAGCACCGGCTTCACCGCCCAACGCCAGAACGATTTGGCATTGGGCCGCGGCCAGCCGCTCGGTCCGGCGAGCAAAGCGACGCGCGACTCCCGGCAACCGCTCGACGAAAGTCCGTTGCTCGCACGCGGGATTGTTGCAGAAGAAGCGGCGCACGTTGAGCTGCAACCGCACCCTGTGCCCGAGGCACGGCACATCGCTCAGCCACCGTGAATATCGGCTATGTTCACGCGTTGCGACTATGCTACAACGCGAGCAGCATGGCGTGGTCTGACACGAGGTCGCCGTAATCATCACATCCTGGTCGGCGACAGCAATCTCATCCAGACGCAGGTAATCCGCTTCTGGAAATAGCAACTTCGCAATCTGCGAAGCCGGTATGGTAGCGTGACCCCAAGTGTTAGCAGACATGCCTACAGGTTACCAAACTCGCGGCCACTGGTCATTTCACGCGAAGTGCGGGAGAACCCGCCCCTGGGCTCCGATTCAATGATGATACACACCAGCGATTGCGGCCCAGCCAGCCCCAAGCTCTACTGCGGGAGCCGGCTCAGTGTAAGATGACAAATACATGATGACAAATATTAGAGCAGCGCTGTGTCGGTGCTCTACTTGCTGAACGTACGACTGACGCGCCGGCGACTTGGTTGCACGCTCATCCCGAAGTTGAGAGGATCAGGAGTAATCGAGTGGCAGCTAAGCCGAAGGCGCGCGTCCTGGCGGACCGGATGTGGTGGAGGTTGCCGATGCTGACGCCTGCTGGCCAACCTGCGGGAGGCGCCGGAGTGCCTGCTGAAGCGCCGTTTACGACGGACGCTCTGCCTCGGCCTTGAAGCCATATTGAAGGCGGCCTGAGAAATATAACCTGGTCTCAATTGAGTTATCTACTCCCGGTGGAGGGAACAAGCAAACCACGAAAGTCGACTGAAAATGGAGCAGACAGGTGTCGGCATTACCCGAGGCAAGAGCAGTCGGTGTGCGCAGGTGCCAGGGCCGAGGTATTATCAGACTCCACTCGACCCTGGCACCTGCGTCACCAACAGCGCCATTCGCTCTTTCTGAGCTAGCGCTTGCCGCTACCGCCCTCCCCCAACGAACGGCAGGTACAGCTTATGGGAAGGTGTGTCGCTGATCACGAGTACTGTCGTGACCGGCTCCGACCAATCTCCCTCATTGTCCAGAGCCTCAAACGTGATGATGTGGCGTCCGGCACTTAGTTGTGAGCGTTGGAGCCGGAAGATATCGCTGGTACCGATCACCCCGTCAATGCTGGATGTCCACCGGTATTCCGCAATGCTCGCGCCCTCCTCATCGTTGTCGGTGGCCGTGCCCTGGAAGAGGACTTGGTCAGGTACATCAGCGGCGTTTTCGGTCGCAACCGGATAGAGAATGAAGGCTGAGGGAATGCTGGTGCCGATGCCCACTGCGGGCGCTGCCGCGGGGTCCCCTTCCAGCGGCGTGTCTTCCTGTCCGGTTGGTCCTTCACCAAGAAGGAGTGTTGCCTTGCCGTCATCATTGGGCGCTAAGGGCGCTGCCGCCTCGGTCGTGTCGGGCGTCTTGTCTTCAGGGTCGGGCGGAACCAGGGGCAACACCAGGGAGGTGTTGTCATAGACTTCAAACTCCCAGAGGGAGTAGCCATACGACGTTGCGCGTTGCGTCCCGTTCATGCCCACATATTGCGCCCGCACTGGCGCGAAGTTGATCGTATCGGTGCCGCCGTTGCCGCTCGTAGTCCCAAAGACTCGCACCCACGCCGAACCATTCCAATAGTAGATCCCATAGCTGCGTGCGTACGCAGCTTCCCACTTCAGGATCACCTGGTTGAACGTGCGCACGGAACCCAAGTTGACGTAGATAAGCTGGGGATCGCTGAACCGCGACGACCAGCGCGTGCTCATGTTGCCATCGAAGGCTTTGTAAGGTTCGACCCCTGTGAATTCTGTGGAACTCGCAGACGCCGGCTTATTGAGCGCTAGGTTTGCATTGCTCTCCGATCTCAACGAGAGCTCGTAGCGGCCCGATGAACTCAGATTGTAGCTGCGCGCCTTGATGCGATAGGTGCCACCGGCCGGCAGTGTGTAGAGCAGCCAGGAGTTCCCGTTGCCGCCTCCATCATCGTTATAGGCAATTCGCACGCCGTTCGGATTGTACAACTCGATGAACGGATCCAGCCCGCTGTCGATCTTGTTCATCCGGATGCTCACCGATCGGCCGGATGTGCCCGAGAAGTAATACCAATCATTGTCGCTGTTTGGACTGATCGTCCCCTGTAGGTTGCCGCCCAGGGCTATCCAACGGTTATCATCCGGGTCGCCCGAGCTTTCTCTGCTCAGGCTGACGCGGTAGCCGCCGGTTCCTGTGCCGTATTCGCGGGCAACGACCCTGTGGCGGCCGTTTTGGCGCAGCGTGATGGCAATCCGGGCGTTGGTATCGCCGCCGTTATCGTCATCCTGGCCCAACAGGCTGCCATCCGGGTTATAAAGCTCCAGGTACGAATCGATCGTGCTATTGCGCTTTTCCATGCGGAGTGTGATGACGTGCCCGCTCGAGCCGTCGAAGTAATAGGTGTCGCGGTCTCGGGACGGATTAATCGTCCCGTCCAGGCCGAAGCCGTAGCTCAGATCGCGATTGTCATCCGGATCGGTTGCCGAGGGGGTCTGGAACTGCCACCCAAGCTGGGCGACCGCGTCGCCGCCATTCTCGTAGTACTCCATGCGAACCGTGTGCAAGGCCGCAGTGAGCGTCTGGTCGCGTGTAAATGTTGTAGCCCCCATGTCGCGCCATTCCTGCACCAGGCCCACGCCGTCGACCGTCAAGCGCACACCATCGTCTGTGCGAGTCGTGAACCGGTAGACGCCGGCGTTGCCAAACCAGAAACGGCCTGTCCAGCGCACCGAGAAGTTGTCGTTGGGAATGCCGTTGCCGGGACCGCCGCCGCCCCAGTTGTAGTTGACACCAGACTCACAGCGCCGGAAGATCGGGCTACCGG
The DNA here is from genome assembly GCA_964387985.1 of uncultured Anaerolineales bacterium. Classification (GTDB taxonomy): domain Bacteria; phylum Chloroflexota; class Anaerolineae; order CG2-30-64-16; family CG2-30-64-16; genus JALOOB01. The sequence goes on from CAYLZG010000036.1 coordinate 4,896, forward strand.
AGAGCGTGCGGTTGTTGAAGTACTCGGCGAGGAACTGGCCATCCGCACACGAGGTGGGACCAGCAGTCGGGATGCGCACGTCGACCGACGAAACCCGGTCGTGCCCGATGGTATCGTTGCCGAAGTCGGGATCGTCAGCGGTGAAGGAGCTGCTTGCGCCGTTATAGTTATCATGCTCGTAGACTGTCGCCGCGAAGTTGCCAATGAAGCGGATGGAGGACGCTGCGTCGTTGCCAACGTACCAACCGCTGGGACTCGTTGCATCGGCAGTCAGCTTGGTGCAGCGGCCGCCGTAGCTGCTATGCTCGTATAGATACACGCCCTGGCCACCATCGCAGTTGCTGGAGCCGCTCGGTCTAGCGGACACCCGGAGAGATGAGGTCCGGTCATGGCCAATCGTGTCATTGCCGAAGTCTGAGTCGTCGCCGAGGAATGTACTGCTGACTCCGACATAGTTGTCATGCTCGTACAGGGTGGCCTGGTAGCTACCCACGATCTTTATCGATGAGGCAGCATCATTTCCGATGTACCAACCGCCTGGATTTGGGGAGTCACCTGTGAATCTGCTGCACCTACCTGAGTAGTTGCCATGTTCGTAGAGATAGACACCGGCGTTGCCGTCGCAATTGCTGGTGGTGTCGCGGCGTCTCACTGTGATCGACGATGCCCGATCATGGCTGATGGCGTCATTGCCGAAGTCGGGGTCGTCTCCCGTGAAGCGGCTCGACGTTCCTCCATAACTGCCATTTTCGAAGACCTGAGCCTCATAGTTGCCGATGATCTTGATTGAGGATGCCGCATCGTTGCCGATCGAGTTGTCGCCGATGTTACCGTCGTCGCCGGTGAAACGAGTACAGCGCCCCTGGTAGTTCGGATGTTCGTAGAGAACCACACCCTCGCCATCTGTGCAGCTTGATGGCGTGGACGAAGTGCTGATCTCAATGGCCTGATTGCCGTTGGCTGCAAAGGCCGAGGCAAAGCCCGAGTAATTGTAGTATCGGCTCTGGCCCTTGGGGGTGTTGTTGGAATACCAATAAGTACCACTGCTCCAAACGTTGGGATCGTGGACGATCACCCAGTTGCCGTCGCCGGATATGCCTTTGACGACCACAAAGTGTCCGCTGCTGTAGCTGTAGTAACGGTCATAGCGCCCTGATGCATCTGAGTACGCCACGCCGGAGTCAGAGCCCGTCCGGATATAGGACATCACGACTGGAACTATGACCATGTGCCCGCGCTGATTCACGGCATCGCGTACTGCTGTCATTCCTGTAACCGTCGTGTAGCTGACTCCCCACCTAGCAAGAGCTGACCGAATGTCGTTCATATTGGTCCAGCGGCAGTCGGTACCGCTGATGTAGCTCCGGATATCGCTGATGGCGACTGTTTGATTCTTCGCCTTCTGGATAGCCATCGCGACCGCAGTAGGGCCGCAGTTGACAGAATTGCATGAACCGCTATCTGCAGCCCCTTGGTACCGATATGGCACCGACAGATCCGCTAAGGGTGCGTAGATGCCGGGCTCTTCCGCGTTCGCCGTCTCTGCGGGACGAACGAGGTCCAGCTGGCTGTCTCCGGTTGCCGACAGCACCACCAAATCGGCGTTATCCGACGAGGAGAGCAGTAGCCCCTTGGCTCCTGGAAGCCATTGGAGCTCAGATTGCGTGCTGGTTCCAATCTTGAGGGGCGCTGGGGCCTCAGGCGACTGGGTCCAGACTGCGCCATCCCTGGTCAGAAGGGCGATGCGGTCCCCGTTGGGAGACCATGCGAATGAACGCACGTCTGAGACGGATGGGACCAGGGAACTCATGCGCTGCCCGTCGATCGACACCGTCCATAGCCGGCCGTCATCCGAAGCATTGATGAACGTTAAGGCCTGTCCCGTGGGATCGAAACTCACGTCCGACAGCATGCCGCCGGGCCAGACCATCGTCTGGCCCCCCATACCGCTACCAGGATCGATGGTCCAGAGTTCTGGTCCGGCAGCCCCCTCGATGGAGTACGCGACTCGGGACGCATCAGGGGACCAGGCAAGCACTGCAACATCCAATCCGTCCCGGGCAATGCCGCGGGCCAACTCAACCCGTGATCCGGACAGGTCGGAAAGAATGAGCTTGCCGTCCTCCGGGTAGAGAACTGACGAACTGCTGGGGCTCCAGACGGGCCGTCCCCGTAAGGCTGGTGTGTCCGAGAGACAGTAGCTGGGCTGTGAGCCGCTTGTGGACACAATGCAGACATCCTGCGGTGACGGCGCTGACCCGATGAACTCTGCTGGTATCGAAAGGAAAGCTACCAGCTGACCATCGGGAGAAAGAACGGGCGTGCTGCTCCGACCATCGAATGTCAATTGCCTGTACGACGCTCCCATGACGTCGGTAACCCAGACGTCGCCATCCTTGACGTAGGGGTAGAGTGGATCAGGTGAAGGAGCGGCAGGCGCCAGCAGCACACCTGCGTACACCTGTGCCTCCGCGGTGGGAAGTGAGGGCATCAGCACCAGCGATGCGGCCACAAGAAGTGCCAGAATGATCGCAGACAAGCTCGACTTGCTCGATTTCATGTTCGCCTCCCTTGTAAGGTTCGTGTGGTCATGAAGGTCCAAGCCGGTTTAGAATTCAGTCGTTCTGATGTTGTGAACGTAAACTTAAGCGCTTTTCGCGCACCGGCTGATGGAGAATTCATCGGATGATCGCCGGCAAATACAGCCCGTGCCATGTTATCACCTCCATATTCACCGGCTGCGCGTCCAGTTCCTCCCAATCTTGTGCATAGACTACCACTCGATACGCGCCGCGCTCGGTGAAACCACCGTAGGTGACGCCGTACCAGCCGTTGCCCTGGTCGGTTAGGGGCAGGCTGGGCAGGCTGTCGTCTACCAGCTGCTGGCCAGGCTCCGGCGGGGTCCACGAAGGCGGGTAGATCACAACCCAGGCGCCTCTCACGGTCTTGTCGTCGAGGACACGGGCACGGATCAGGCCACGGCCGTCCACAACGGACGACGGCGGTTGGATTTCCGCGATGTACGGCGGCCACCGGTAATCGCTCAGCGTGCCAGCACAAGTGAAGCCGCGGCGCTGTGCCTCCTGACCATCGATCGCCTCGTTGGGGATGCCGTTTCCGTTGTCGTCTAGCCACGGCTGCTGATCGGGGTAGACGGCGCGCACTGCCCAGGTGCTGCTCTGGAACCCACTGAACAGGGAGTCACCACGGTCC
>CAYLZG010000036.1:8118-14359 GCA_964387985.1 uncultured Anaerolineales bacterium
GGCGCCTGCCGGAGAGGCATACGCAACGTTTCGCGCGCCGGTTGAAGTGATGACCACCCGGCCGGGCCGGCTGATCTTCCTGGGCAGGTCGATGAAACTTCCCGAATAGCACGCCTCGATGATCACGTTGATCTTGACCCCAGGCCTGGCGGCCTCCAGCGCGGCCAGCCAACCGTCAAGCTCCTCCGCGGAGACTGATTGCCCGCGCGTTTCATCCAAGGGGAAACGATCATAGTCGCCATGATCCACCATGTAGAGGGTCAATGCCTGGTCGGGTCCAACCTTATCCAGAGCCCAGGCGGTGATGGCGGCATGCAGATCGGCATTGGTCGGCAGCGCGTCCCAGCCGGTCAGCGACGGATCGGTAGCCATGTAGTAGATCCGATCCGGCGTGTAGCCGTGACCGAGAAAGGCCCGGTTGACGCGATCCGTAACGTTGTGGATGTGTGCCTGGAGTGGATCGCCGGTCTTGAGCTTGCCTGCCACCAGGATCAGCGCGCCGCTGGAGGCGGTCGTCTCGCTCAGAGTGCGCACCGAGAGGCTGTAGGCCACATGCGGGCCGAAGACCGAGGCATCGCCGTTCAGAAGCTTGAGGTAGATCGGGCCGGTGGCCGTGGCGACCCATTCCAACCGCACGCCGGGGGCAAACGTGTAGTTCTGCCCCTGGCCGGGAACAGCGCCGCAGCGAGCGTAGGGCACCAGGGTCAGATCAGCCGGTGAGCCGGCGGGAATCTGGCCCTGGATGAGGTAGCGCGTGCCCGCGATCGCCTGGAATGCCACCCAGTCTTCGTCGGCCTGGCGATGGAAGGTGTGTTCCTGTACCGTGCCGTCCGTCGGGATGAAGCGCGCCAGGGCGCAGGTATCGTCGTCCTCATACACATCGCGCTGTGAGTAACTAACGCCGACAGTAGCAATCTGAGCCGGCATAATAATGGCATTAGTGATCGCCGTGCTCGCGTCATTGGCAGTGCCGCTCCAGCCAGCCACCGCCCAGCCGTTGGCCGGGCTGGCCGTCAGGCTGATGGATTCGCCGGCCACGTACTGCCCGGCTGGACACCCGGTCGAGTTGGTTGGGTCAGCGACCGGATCACTGCCGGAGCCGGTGTGCGTGCGGGTCAACTCGTAACAGGAGGCGGGGCACGTCGTCCCCCACAGATCCAGGATAGCGATCTGGTCCGGGAGTCCGACAACACCGTCAAGGTCAATATCTGCATCAATGCATGACCCGACTGCCGGTCCCCAGCAAGTGAGCAGCTGCGTCAGGTCAGGCTCGCTCACGATGCAGTCGTGATTGACATCAGCGACGCCCGCAGTGCGTCCCTTTACAAGGCCGAGGCGGTAGCCGCCAACTGTGGCTCCCGCGCCAGACGCGATGACCTGGAATGATCCGGCGCCTGATAATCGATAGGCAAAGAAGGCCGCAGAGTCGCGTTGTGCGCCATTATCATCGGACACGAGGGTAGTCCCTGTGCTGGTCAGCAACTTCAGGTACGGATCCAGGCTACCGTCGCCGAACATGCGCACCGATATCCACTGCTCCGAATCGGAGTCAAAGCGGAAGACATTCTGCTCACTCTGCGCATCGATGCTGCCGGTGAACCGCGCGCCGGGCACAATCACGCCTGGCGGCAACGCATTATAGCTGGCCGTCACCGATCTGTCACCGTTCATCACGACCGTCACCGGGTTGCCGGTGCCCGAAGCGTCGCCGCTCCATCCGGAGAAGACCTGCCCTGGAGCAGGGATGGCAGTGAGCTGCACACTGGTTCCGGCAGCGTACTTGGTCCCGCCCTCGCAGTCAGGTGCCGGGGTGGCGTTGATGCTCCCACTGCCGACCGGGCTGATGTTTGTGGTCAGGGCGTAACAGACCGGGCCATATAATTCCGCGCTCTGCAAAACACCGCTCACACCGTAGCCGCCGGACACCAGAACCTTGCCTTGGGGAAGCAAGGTAGCCGTGTGGTCATCCCTGTTCACTCCTAGACTACCGGCTGGAGACCAGGAGTCAGCGACCTCGTCGTAAAGCTCCGACTCTCCAACGCTGCCGCCAACCAGCAGAACCTTGCCATGGGGGAGCAGAGTTGCCGTATGGTAACAGTGACCAGCCGCCATGCTCTTCGCGGATGTCCAGGAGTTTGCGGCAGGGTCGTAAACCTCCGCACTGGCAAGGTAAGGATCAGCAGTGCGACCGCCAGCCACCAATACTCTGCCCGAGGGGAGCAAGGTAGTCGTATGACCAGAACGGCCGACTGCCATATCACCTGCTACCTTCCAGGAGTTGGAGGCAGGATCGTACAGCTCGGTGCTTAACAGATTGATGGTATCATCTTTGCCACCGACCACTAGCACTTTGCCCGAAGGAAGCAAGGTAGCCGTATGCCCGAAACGGCTGATTGTCATATTCCTGGCCGGTGTCCAGGAGTTGGTGGCAGGATCGTACAACTCCGCGTTGGCCAAGGTGGAGCCAAAGTTGGAGCCACCGACCACCAGTACCTTGCCTGAGGGGAGAAGGGTCGCAGTATGCCCAGAACGGTCGACTGCCATACCACCAGCGGGTGCCCAGGAATTGGTGTTAGGATCGTACAGCTCTGCGCTGGCTAAGATGGAGCCGTTGTAACCCCCGATCACCAATACCTTACCTGAGGGGAGAAGGGTCGCAGTATGCCCAGAACGACGAATAGCCATGGGACTCGCAACTGTCCAGGAGTCAACAGCCGGGTCGTATATCTCCGATCCGGCCAGATAACCCGTACCATCATTGCCGCCAATCGCCAGTACCTTGCCCGAGAGCAACAGTGTGACTGAACTCTCATAGCGACGAGAGGCCATATCACCTGCCATAGACCATGCATAGGTCGATTCTGGTGCTTTCGGCAGAGTTGTGAAGGTCCAGGTGGGACTCCAGGAACTCTCTCCATTCGCGTTCCGAACCTTTACGTGCCACGAATAGATATTTGTCGCGGCCACCTTGCCGACGTGACACTCGGTCGCGCTGCTCCACCCGCACGGGTGCCGGTTGGCATACGGCCCACCCCACCACTCCACCAAGTATTCGGTCGCGCCGGCCGACGGAAACCACTGGAACGTGAGATCGAAATCAGCAGGATTGCTGGATCCATCAGCCGGGATGGTAAGTGTTGGAGGGATCGGAGCCGTTGAAACCACCTCGCTATACTCGCTCCAGAGATCATTTTGCTGATTTCCGTGCGCGGGGGTGAAGGTGCGCACGCGGAAGTAGTACGTCGTCCCACCCGTGAGGCCTGTCACCACATAACTGGCGTCACTCTTGCTACCGGTCACGCCGTGCACCGTGAAAGGTCCGGCGGCGTTGACAGCATAGCTGATCTCGTAATGGCCGCCATCCTCAGAGTACAAGATGGGCGCCCAGGTGACCCGCACGGTGTCGTTCGATTGGGCCTGTGCGACGAGGTCCCTCGGCGCGACTGTCTGAGTCCGGGCCCAGTCGGGGTTCTTCTCTGTGATGCACGCGGCCGCGCCAGTCAGCCTATTGTATTCCAGGTAGGGCTGTGACATAGAGGCCGGGTTGCAGAGCGTATCCGGAACGGCACCACCCAGTTGGTTGTAGGATAGGCCCAAGTATTGGAGGTTGGCCAGACTGCCCAGTTCAGGCGGGATGCTGCCACTCAGTTGGTTGGTGGACAGGATGAGAATCATTAGCATCGCAAGGTCACCCAGTTCAGGCGGGATGCCTCCGCTCATCAGGTTCCGGTTAAGCTCCAGGGTTCTTAGGTTGCCCAATTTGCCCAGATTAGATGGAATGCTGCCGCTCAACAGGTTCAGGCCCAAGTCAAGTTGTTGTAGGTCGCCCAGGTTGCCCAACTCTGGCGGGATGCTACCGCTTAGTCGGTTATTGCCCAGCTGGAGGTCGCGCAGATTAACCAGGTTACCCAACTCTGGCGGGATGCTGCCGCTCAACAGGTTGGCGGAAAGCTCTAGGGCTGTTAGGTTGGTCAAGTTGCCTAGACTAGGTGGGAGACTGCCGCTCAGTTGGTTGACGCGTAGACTGAGCATCACGAGCATGGCAAGGTCACCAAGTTCAGTTGGGATACTGCCGCTCAACAGATTCTCGTGAAGTTGCAGGCTTCTTAGGTTGCCCAGGTTGCCTAGACTAGCTGGGATGCTGCCGCTCAACAGGTTCAAGGAAAGGTTGAGTTGCTGAAGGTTGCCCAGGTTACCCAACTCTGGCGGGATGCTGCCGCTCAACAGGTTGGCCCTCAGGTCGAGGTCCATCAAGTTGGTCAGGTTGCCCAGGCCAGGCGGAATGCTGCCACTCAGTCGGAAGTTGGCGCCCAGGTCGAGGTCCATCAAGTTGGTCAGATTGCCCAGCTCGGATGGAATGCTGCCGCTCAGTTGGTTAGCGTAAAGATCAAGGACCGTCAGGTTGTTCAGGCTGCCCATCTCAGATGGAATGATGCCGCTGAGTTGGTTCTGAACCAGGCTCAAATCCATCACGTGTCCACTGGCGCATGAGACGCCGTACCAGCTACACGGCGTACTTGTCGTCAGCCAGCCGGTGCTGTTGGTCCAGCCAGGTCCGTTGGTGCTGTTGTACAGCGCGACGAGCGCTTCGCACTCGATCTGCGGGATGTCAGTCACCGTGGCGCAGTCGAAATCCAAGTCAGTGGGAGCAGCCGACCGAGCACCGAAAGCGCCTGGTTCTGCATCGGTTGCCCAGGCGTATGTGGGTAGGGCTCGTACAACGAGGCCGGCAATGAGCAGAGCTACCAAAATCATTGCTGCGAGATATGTTCTCTTTGGCATCTTTCACCTGACGACGCTGGGCATATATACGCGGTGCAACGGTCCACCCAGTGATGTTGCATCGGGCAACTGGAAATAGCCGCCCTTGCGCGTGAACACGGTGCCGTTCCCGGCGCTGTCCACGGCCTGGACTGCGTACTCCGCGCCACGCACGCCCGGCAGGGCGCCCTTCCACTTATGAGTATGGGTGTCGTAGGTCAGATCGAAGCTTTGACGCGTCGTGTCGCCCGCGGTGTAGTCGATCACCACACGCGTGACAGTGTCAGGGTCATTGGCTTCCACCTTGAAGGCGGCATACCCGGTCTGCAGGTCATAGAACCCGTCGATCGAGGTGATAACCGGCCCGACCGTGTCTGCCAACGCTGAGAAATAGACATCGAACTTCACATCCGTATAGAGCCTGAGCGTGCCTGTCCGGTCATCGTACTGTCCCATGACCATCGTCAGAGTGGCATCGGTGCGCGAAATCGGGTCGGTGCCGCGCAGCGTGAACGGGGCAGGCGGATAGAAACCCTCGGACTGGAAGAGCGGTTCGGCCGTCAGTAGCGTGAACTCGTTGGTCGGAGCGTTGATCACTGGGTCAACGGTCCGCGTGATGAAAGTGCCGCCGGTGAACACCACACCGTGTAGCCGTTGGCCCGGCGGCGGCACCAGGTTAGCGTAAACCTTCGGTAGCACCGGTCCGCTGGCCTGTGAATTCAGGCTTCCATCCAGGCTGAAGTAAGTGCCCCAAGCAGTAGTCACCTGGGTAAATCCGTTGACCGTGACAACGCCTGCTGCCGTCATGGAATTCCCAGCGACCTGCACCCTGACCTGTCCCTTGCCCGCCTGGGTACTGGTGACTGGGACAATCGCCGAGGCGCCTGCACCGCCGTCGAACGGCGAGGTGATGATCACGCTGGGGAAAGGATCTTCGTCACTCAGGACCGCCCCTGTGTTGACCCGATACATGGGCAATCCGTAGAGGATCACCTGTTGGAGCACCTTTTCATGCAGAGCCCTGTCACTGCTCGCCTGCAAACGGTCCGCCTCGGCATGATAGCGTTGCTTGGCCAAAATCAGGGCTTGACCGATTGCGGTCGAGGTACCCTTCAACAAGGCCTCGGTGTAGTTCTGCATCAGTTTCTCGCTCAGATACACACCTTCCGTGCTGCCCCAACCATACCCGGTGTTGCCTACATAGTGGGCGCGCTTGAACGAAAAGGCTTGGGGCAGGTCAACTGGGTAAGGGGCAGTCTCAGGCAGGTTTAGCCCTGCGTGGCAGCCGACCGAATAGATGAGGCCGCCGCTGAGATCGCCCGCACTCGACATGACCTGCTGCGCGGAGACCTGTCCGCCTTGTGGAACGGGTGCGCCTTGCCCACCATGAAAAGCATGCCCATTGATCGACTGAACCTTGAATGGCGGAGAGCCATTCAGTTGCCTGGCGCGAAAGTCCTCGGGTCGCCAGGTATCACCG
>CAYLZG010000036.1:14369-18099 GCA_964387985.1 uncultured Anaerolineales bacterium
CAGTCAGCTCCGCCGAGGCCATATAGGCATCGAGCATGCCGGCCATCTCTTCGGGAGTCTCTACTAAGCGGCCGACCGCCAGGTCGGGGACGTAGAGCTCCGCGTTATCCCAGTCGATGGGTTCCCGGTCCACGTAGAAATCGTCGGTTAGGAAGTAGCCTGCCGCCAACGCTGCGCCTGCCGGGGACTCGGTGCCCGCCGAAGGATAGTCACTTTCTGGCCAGCGTTCGGACCGGTCTCGGATCCGTCGTGCCGGAATGATCCGGTCATCGCCCACAAGCACCACGTACTGCACGAAGGGGTGAGCGCCTATATAGTCTAAGGCCAGGCTGCGCAATGCACTCGCAGTCTCGTTTGCCCTGTCGACGTTGGTGGGATTGATTGCCCATCTGGCGTATGTAGCCGCGGCGGCGCTATTGCTCTCCACCTGTATGATCTCACCATTCACGGTGGGTAGAGCGGCGAAGCTTTCAAGCTTCTGAAACAGGGGTGTAACACGTCCGCTGCCGTATAACGCCGTCAAGCGCTCGCGGTTGGTCAGGATCAGGGTCCGAATCTCTGATGGCGGGGGCGTTTCAGTGGCCCTGGGCGTTGGCGTAGCTGTAGGTGTGCCGGGGGTCGAAGTTGGGGCCGGGGTGCCGGCCACCGCCGAAAGTAGGTAATTGGTGCTGCGTCCGTAGCGCGTCGGGTTGAAATGCTTGACCTCGAGAAGATAGGTCCCTGCAGCAGGAAAGTGGTAGACCAGCTCGGAAGACAGGCCCGGGCCGAAGTCATCGTTCTCAGCCAGTCGGGTGCTCCCGGCTGGGTCATGCAGCACAAGCTGCGTATCGCTACCGATTGCCAGGCCAGAGGTGCGTATCGTGTAGGTGCCAGGGGTCAGGATGTTCAATCTGGCCCAATCGTGGTCGTTTCCCAGGCAAAAGCTACGAGTCTGTCGTGTGCCATCCAGAGGCAAGTATCCCGCAGTATCACGTGTGTCGTCCGGCTCGTAGAGATCGGGCTTGCAGAGGCCGGTTACAACCGAGAAGTCATAGGCAGTGCCGGCTCCTGCAACCGTGGCTTCGGCCTGTCGGACCTCGGCGTAGTAGACGCCGTTTGCGGTCGCTTGCCACGTGATGCGCGAGCCGTGGTTGGCGCCCCCTTCATCGTCACAGATCATCTGAGTGCCGATGTTGTCGTAAAGGCAGAGTATCGTATCCGAAGCCGGATCAACGGGCACCGTCTCCAGCGTATACGTGATGCCCACCGAGAAGTTGATCTTCATCCAGTCTCTGTCGCCGGCCGGACAAGCGGTGTGGATCTCGCTGGCGCCGTTTACGACGACGGTCTTGGCCAAAGCTCGCGTGTCGTCCGGCTCGTGGGCGTCGCGCGTGCAAGACTGCGCTGTCACCGCCAGGGTGTAGTCTGTCGTGGGACCATATGCTGCCGGGGCCTGATTCGTCGCCTGCACGTAGTAGACGCCATCCGCAGCCGCCGTAAACTGGAGCGGATTGCCACGCAACGCTTCGCCACCGGCAACGCCCATGAAGCCCGCCAGGATCGGCTGTGCCGCTGCTCCCACTTTGGTGGCCCTGACGGTATAGCTGCTGCCTGCCCGGACTTCAAACCGAACCCAATCTTCATCGTGGGGGGTACAGAAGCGGTGGGTTTGCGATGGTCCATCGACGGCAATGTCCCGGGCGGTCTCCCGGCTGTCATTAGGTTCATGGTAGCCAGAGCAGTCGTTAACCGTGTCGATTGAGAGAGCGTAGCCTGTTTGGTCAGTGGCCCCGGCGTTGTGGTTGACAGCCTTGACGTAGTAGATGCCACTGGTAGGGAGTGTAGCGGTGATGATCTCACTGCCCCCGAAACTTGCTGGCATGTTGCAGCGCGGGAAAAGCGAAAGAGAGGCCTGAGCGTTGACGCCGAGATTGCGAGCCCGAAACACGTACTGGGTTCCGCCGACACCGTCGAACCGATACCAGTCCACATCCCCGGCCGGCGCGAAGCTGTGCTCCTGGGCAGTCCCGTCCGCTGGCAATAGGGTAGCATCGCTGCAAATGTCATCAGGCTCATAGAGATCGCCTGCGGAACCGCAGCCCACGCAGACGTCGAGCCGGGTGAGGTTGTTTTGTTCGCTCTCTTCCTGGATGCTGTCGTCGCGGTCAATCCACGCATAGATGACGTGGTCGTAGCCCGCGGAGGCAAAGGTATAGTCGGTATAGGACCAACTGAAAGTTGCACCCGGCCCAAGGCCAAGGAACCAACCGACGAGACTGGTGTCGGGGGTTGTGGGCAAAGGGGGGCGTTGTGGAGGATCCACATAGAGATGGGTGTAGAAACCATCCCATAGAGTGGTTGTCCCGATGTTCTTTACCACCACGGTAATCGTGGCTGGTTGACCAGGCGCAGGGATAGGCGGGTTCACGGTCAGGCTCTGGACAGCCAAATCAGGGAAGGCGGCCGGCCCCAGTAACGGGTTCGCAATGCTGACAGGTTCCGGCGTCCCGACTGACATGCCCGTGCGCGGTAGCGCAGTCGTAACCGGCTCGGCCAGAGCGGCGGCAGGCCAGGCCGCACCGAGCAACAGCGCCAGGCTGAGCGCCAGGATCGCGACTCCGAAGACACTGGTCGCCACCAGCAGGTGACGTTTGATTTGTTGGTTCATGGTGTTCCCTCCCTGACGGCCATAAACGCACGGACTTAGGATTTTAGGGTCTCAGCGCAGTAGCAGGGGCAGGTATTGCCTGACGTCGTTGCCCCCCAGCCGGGCAAAGCCGCTTTCAGGCAGCGCCAGGCTGCCCTCGGAATCCCGGGCATGTGCGACCAGCCGGTAGGCGCCCTCCTCGATGAAATCGAATGTGCCGACATATATGCCGTTGCCATCCGGATCGGTCAGGTGGACGACCGGCACGTTCACGATGCGCGTGGTGCCGCTTCCGTCAGGTCGTGGGGGGACGTAGGAAGGTGTGAATACTTCGACCCAGGCCGTCACCGTCGGTGAGTCATCGGTGATCCTGGCCTGGATCTGGCGGGTGCTCGCATTCCCTTGTACCCACTCGATGCTTGGTGACAGACCGCCCAGCGCGACACGGCGCAGCGCGCGGCCGGCGGCCAGTGCGCCGTCTGTGGGGTCGACACTATGGTCACCATTGTCATCGAGCCAGGGAAGTTGGGGATATTTCTGCGCCGCCACCGCTTGCTTGCCAGTTTCAAATCCGACCAACAACGACTGCTGGTTGTCCAGTGCAGTGAAGAAGGCATTCGAAAAGTAGAGACCTTGCCCTTCCGGGGGTCCGAAGGCCTGCAGTGTGCTGGTCGTCGAGGCGATGACCACACGGTTGCGGCTTGAAATCGTAGCGGGACCGTCCGGGGTCTTGTCGATGAAGGATCCGGAATAGCACGCGTCGATGATCACGTTGATGTTGTCCGCACCGGTAGCATCCTCCAGAGTGGTGAGCCAGAGATCTAGCTCGGCTGCCGTGATATGGTGTGCGACCGAGTCGCCATCAGCCTTGAACCGGTCCGTCAGGCCATGATCTACCAGGTAGAGATAAAGAGGCACTCCGGAGCGCACTCCCCGCTCGCGCGTCCAGTCCTGTATCGCGTACCGGACATTCGCCACGGTGGGCGGACCGGCTATGTCGTTGGTTCCATCGCCGTTCGCGTCGTGGCTGCCGAGCGGTGCCAGATAACGGATGTTGTCGACCGGGATGCCGGCGTTACGAAAGACCCTGTATGCGCGATCGGC
>CAYLZG010000036.1:18146-22368 GCA_964387985.1 uncultured Anaerolineales bacterium
ATAGGTGATGTTTTCCTGGGCGGACCGCACATCATCGTGGCCGGCCACAATGATGGCCACGGCAGTGGGCCAGACTGCTCGTACCGATAGATTGTAGGCCGTGTCCAGACCAAAGCTGGCGGGATCGTGGTTGAAGACTTTGAGATAGTAGCGACCGGTGAACTGCGCCACAAAACTGATGGTGTAGCCCGGGCCGAAAGCGCGGCCACCAGGGGTCGGTGGGGCGCCGCAGGTTGCGTGCGCTTCGATAATGGCATTGGCCCGCGCGCCGGTGTTCTGTGTCTCGATGATATAGGTTACGCCGGCGGTCGCGTCGAACCAGGTCCAGTCGGCATCGGCCTGCTTATGAAACGTATGTGGCTGTACGATTCCCGCCGTCCCGATGGGCTGCCCTTGGGTGCAGACGTCGTCCGACTCGTAGGGGTCGGCGACCGACTGTGGCGGCCGGAAGGTCGACGGGGAGAACTTGGTGGTGTTGCCGTCGAGGTCTGTCGCGGTGACGTTGAGTTGCGGTCCAGTCAGGCCTGTTGGCTTGGAGAACGTGAAGCTGCCATCGATGCCAGATGTGGTTGCGCCTTCGAAGATGCGACCTTGCCCGCCTTCATCCGAGAATACTTCCACCCGGGCGCCTGCCACCGGCGCAATTCCGCTCACGAAACTGCTGCCCGCCACGGTGACCACAGGCGCCGGCAGGCCGGCATTCCCCCCACCTCCCAGATCGATGCCCGCAACACTGTTGGCAAAGATTACATTCTGGCTGATCCAGTTGCCCACCGAGCCGGCATCCCAGACGCTGATCCCGCGGCCGCGATTGTAGGCGATGACGTTGTCGGGGCCAAGCTGGTTGCCGGCCGCCGCGTGAAACACGCTGATACCGTTCTCCTGGTTGCCGAGGTTGCGTGTGCCGGTCGGGTCGGCGCCAATCCAGTTGCCCCTCACGATATTCCGGTCGCAACTGTCCAGGTGGATGCCATTGTAGGTACTGGCGGCAATCACATTGGCCTGAATCGTGTTGGAGTGGGCATTTTCCCAGCAGGCTATCCCCCAATAATTGCCCAGCGGCTGCATGCCGTTAGCTGTTGTCCCGATGGTGTTGCCCACGATAGTGTTGCTGATGACCGTCGCCGACGAGATGTTCACCCCCGCAGCACCGTTCCCGGCGATCACGTTGCGCTCCGCAGCGGTCTCTCCGCCTACCCGATTCTGTTCGGCGCCATTCGAGAGCACGATACCGGACTCGCGGTTGCCGAGGCCCGCTAAGCCGGTCACGTCCGTGCCGATGTAATTGCCCGCGATGATGTTCAGACGCGTTCCGGTGTCCCAGATGCCGATGCCATTGGCGCCGTTGCCGCTGACGAGGTTGCGCTCGGCAGCAGTTGAACCGCCGACCTGATTGTGCCGGCTGCCGCCGGCAATGGAAAGCCCCTGGTAGTAGTTGGGCGCCGCAGACGTGCCGGACGCGTTCGTGCCGATGCGATTAGCGATGATGGTGTTGTTGTTGCTTCCCTCCCGGATCGCCACCCCGTCTTCGCTATTGCCGCTGATCACATTCCCCTCGCCGGCGCCGGGGCCACCTAACCGGTTGTCGTGCGTTCCTGAACCAAGCGTCACACCCGAATAGAAGTTGCCCAGCGCGAGCTCGCCGGTGGCATCGAGACCGATCAGATTTGCCGTCACGCTGTTGCCATTCGTCGTCGCGTCGTGGATCGTGATACCTGACTCGCCGTTCCCGCTGATGACGTTGCGCCTGATGGTGGTCGAACTCGCACCCTGGCGCACGACGATCCCGTTCGTGCCATTTCCGAGCGGCGCGCGCCCGTCGGCAGCTACGCCGACGTAGTTTCCGGCGACCGTGTTGAGGGCCGTGCCCGCCCCAGCGATGACGATGCCCTCTACTCCGTTCTTGCCGACGATGTTGCGCGCGCCGGCCGTTTCGCCGCCGATGAGATTGCCCCGGGCGCCCTCGCGCACGTGGATGCCGGTATTGGAGTTGCCCTGCTCGGACAGGCCGGCCCCGATCACCGACCAGTTATCGCCACCATCCTGTGAGCCGATCACAGTGCCGAGGCGCAGGCCGGCCAGCAGGGTATGGTCGCCAGCATATGCGGGCGAGAAAGCGGCGGCAACGACGAAGCGACCTGTGTGTTCGAGCGACCAGTTTTCTCCCCCATCGACCGATCGATAAACCCCTCCCCAGTTATCTCCTACGACCATCACCGGCTGGGCAGCATAGTTGGGCGCCAGGGTCAGGGTCTGCACGTGGCACCAGCCGGGATTGCCACCGACCGCGGCCCAGCTGTTCCCAGCGTCGGTGGACTTCCACAGGATACCGGTTGTGCGGCATCCAGCGGTGCTAACAAAGAGGGTCCGATCAGTGGCAAAGGCAGGCGACAGCGCAATGGTAAAGAGCTCAGACATCGCCGGTGCCGTGATTGCGCTCCAATGCTGGCCGCCGTCGGTGGAGCTATACACGGCAGTCCAGGCGACGGCAAAGAGCGTGCGATCGACGGCATAGTTCGGTGAGATGGCGATACGCCGTACGACGTGATCGTTGAGCCCCGCATTTCGGTATTCCCAGGTATTGCCGCGATCGACCGAGGCCAGTAAGCCTTGGCCTGCCGTAGCCGCGAATACGTGGCCGTCGCTGGCGTACGCTGGCGAGAGCGCTATGGCGCTGATATCTCGCGAGGCAATGCCCGCCTGCAGGACGCTCCAACTGGCACCGCCGTCAATCGTGCGTTAAACACGGCCTGACGTTGACGCAGCGAAAGCTGTGCGATCCGTTGCAAAGCCGGGCGATACACTGAGCGCCAGGACATTGACACCTGTCAGGCCAGGGGCGGGGGCGCTCCAATGTCTGCCGCCGTCGGTAGACTTCAGCACCCCGTGGAAGCGTGTGCCCATGAAAACCGTGCCATCCTGTGCGAAAGCAGGTGACACAGCCAGGCTCTGAATCCGTATATCCTGTGTCCCGGTGGCATCCACACCAACCAGATTGCCCGATATGACGTTGTCATCCGTCCCGCTGCCGTTGATATCGATTCCTTCGTCGCCATTCAGCGTGATGATGTTCCCTTCACCGTGCAGCGCGGCGCCGGTCTGCCAGTCCCCGCCAATACGGTTGTTGCTTGCGCCACCGGTTAGTTCGATCCCGTCACCGGGAAACTGCACGATGTGCAGCCCCTTGACGATGTTGTTGTCCGAGCGGATGCGCAGCCCATCGCTCCAGCCTGGGGTGTAGCTTCCATCGAGCACAACGCCCGCGTTGCTGGCGTCCAGTGTGAGGTGGTCTTGTGTGATCTCCGGCAACTCGGCCAGCAGGGTGATCGTCATCGGGCTTGACGGAGGAAAGATGGCGGGGTCAAACCCAATAGTATCGCCTGCCTGCGCTGCGGCGAGCATTTGCCGCAGCGACCCCGGCCCGGAGTCGGTGCGGCTGGTGACTAGCAGCACACTGCCCGTCACATCTTGCGACGCGCTCGTCGATGGGCTGGCCGACTGCACCAGGCCCACCAGGACTGCGAGACCGAGGCACGCGGCCATGGATGTCACTAGTCGTGGCATTTCCGACTCCTTCGATTACCTTACTACCATCGGAAGATATGTTGATTGGGTTGAATCCAGATAGAAGATGACCGTATTCACCGGCAGCCCCAAATGGCCCTCAGCATCCTGCGCATGGGCGACCAGACGATAGTTGCCTGACTCGGTGAAGTAGTGCTCGCCGGCGTACACGCCGTCACCGTCCGGATCGCGCAAGACCACCACCGGCACGTCCACGATGCGCGTGGTGCCACTGCCATCCGGCTGCGGTGAGACGTAGGACGGCGCGAACACCTCAACCCGGACGTTCACCGAGGCTGAATCGTCGCTGACGCGGGCCAGTATCTGGCCGGTGCGCGCATCGCCCCGCACCCATTCGATGCGTGGGGACAGGCCGCCCACCGTCACGCGGCGCAGCGCGCGATCAGAAGCGAGTGAGCCATCGGACGAATCGGAGCGCCGGTCGCCGTTGTCATCGAGCCAGGGGCGCTGCAGCAGGTCTTGGGCCTCGACCGCCTGCCGGCCGGCTAGGTAGCTGGCATTGAGCGACTGCTCGTTCTCCAATGCGCCGAAGAAGGCGTTGGAGAAGTAGAGGCCCTGGCCGCCGGCGGGACCGAAGGCCAGCCAGTCGCTGGTGGTGGATGCGAGCACGACGCGGTTGCGGCCTGAGATGGTCGCC
>CAYLZG010000036.1:22483-29072 GCA_964387985.1 uncultured Anaerolineales bacterium
GATTCAGTTCGGTGGCTGGGATGTGGCGATCGGCTGCGTCGCCGTTGGCCTTGAAGCGATCCACCAGCCCATGATCGACCAAGTAGAGGTAGAGCGGCACGCCCAGGGCCACCCCGCGCTCGCGCGCCCAATCCTGCACCGTGTCGCGCACGTTGGCGACGGTGGGCGCGCCGGCGATGTCGTTGATCCCATCACCGTCTGCGTCATGAGATGTCAGCGGCGCCAGGTAGCGGATGTTGGCCTGTGGGATGCCGGCGTTGCGGAAGACCCGGTAGGCGCGGTCGGCCGCATAGGTGATGTTCTCCTGCGCCGACTGTGCGCCGTCGTGGCCGGCGACGATGACGGCGACGGCCGAGGGTTGCACCGCGCGCACGGAGAGGGTGTAGCCGGTGTCTGCGCCGGACGCGGCCGGATCATGGTTATAGACCTTGAGGTAGTAGCGACCGGATGTGGGCGCGATGAAGCTGATGGTGTAGCCGGGACCGAAGGCGCGACCGCCCGCCGTGGGCGGCGCAGTGCAGGTGACGTGTGGCTCGATGACGGTGTTCGCATGTGCGCCGGTGTTGCGGGTCTCGATGACATAGGTTGTGCCGGCTGAGGCATCGAACCAGGCCCAGTCCGCGTCCGCCGGCTGGTGGAAGGTGTGCGCCTGGGCTGCGCCGTTGACGGCGATGGGACGGGCAGCGGCGCAGGTGTCGTCGGGCTCGTAGTCGTCGGCGTAGGGCAATGCAGTGGAGTATTCGATGCGTAGACTGCGGACTATGGCAGACAAGGTCTTGGCAGGATTGGACCACAGCAAAATCTGCCAGCGTAGGTCGCTGCCGCTGGAGCTGAACTGGTGAGCCACGCCCGGGATGGCGTTCTCCCATGTTACGCCGCCATCGTTGGACAGAAAGTACAGTGCATCACCACCGTTCAAGACGTGATCGGCCACCAATGTTGCTGATCGAACCGGCTCGGCAATCGAGTCCACTGTCACAGAACTTGCGACGCTGTAGGGCAGAAACCGGGCGTCCGGTTCTGCGACCCGTAGGTCACCGAACCACAACCGACGTCCATCATCGTCCAGGACCTGAGCATAGACATCTTGATCCGTGCCGCGTTTGTCGTCCCAGGCCATGTATACCCGACCCGAGGCGGCATACGCGATAGCAGGGGCCGAATGCCAGCGGTTGGTTGAGTCATCATTGACCTTGATGCCGGCGCCCCAAAGCAACTGGCCGTCGCGGTTGAGCTTCTGCGCATACACCACCCCTGCGTCGCCCTGATTATAGGCGGCAAGGGTGTTGCCTTGCGTGTCAGTCGCCAGGCGCACATAGTATCCTGTACCCCAACTTGACTCTGGAGCAGCGAGTTGGACTTCGGTCGGCCACTGAAACTGGCCATTGCTGCTAAGCCGCTGAACGTAGTAACCCTCCTGGCTCCAACTGCCACCTGAGATGTTGACCCAGGCCACTGATAGATCATCAAGGCCTGCTGCGAGGGCGATGGAATCCTGAGAGCCTTCTACAATCGCCTGATTCACTTGGAGGTCTTGGGACCACATTCTGTTGCCATCAGGATCGAGCTTCTGAACGTATACGTCTCCAACCCTCATGTTGTCATGTGTATTCCATCCGACATAGATGTTACCGACTGCGTCAACATCCACGACCGGGTAATCTGCGCCGATGCTGGTTCCGAGCGGCGCGTTGACAACTTTTGGCGCTGGCCAGAGTGGCTGCCCGTCGCCGTTCAGCTTCTGGAGGTAAATATCAGAACGACTCCAAACGACGTAAAGAGAGCCTCCACTCGCGGCAAACTCATAATCGAAGCCCACGTCAATCGGTGAGATCAACTGATCCTGCGACCAGGTTCGGTTTCCTGCGGGATCCAGAATCTGAAGGTATACACCCCGTCTGACTGGGCGTTCATCATACCAGGTGACCCAGATTCGATCGGTTGGATCAACGGCAATTTGCGGTCGGGCCCAGTGGGTCGGACGCGCTTCGGCATCACACACCCGCACGTAGTTTTCCCACACAGGTGTGCCAGAGGAGTCATGGCGATGCGCGTAGATGCTCCAAGCGCCACTGACTAACAGATCGGAGTCGAAGTTCCGGCCATCGGCCCAAGTTGTATAGATGTCGCCAGCCTCATTCACAGCGATGTCCGGCTTTGCCTGTTGCGCAGTACCGGCCTCTGAGGTGACCCGCAGGCCGTTCTCTCCCCATAAACGATTTCCCTCGTCGCTTACACGTTGCACGCGGACAGCGTAATCGATGGAGCTATAGTCTCTATGGCGTGAGCTCCACGTCACCTGGAACTGACCTCTCGCATCCGCGACGGCATGGGGGCTGGTGCCTGGAAAGAATCCGCCTCTTGCACTAAGGTTCTGGTCCCCAGCCCAAAGCAGTCCACCGTTTTCGTCTAATAGTTGACCGCAGATTTGATTCCGGCCATCACCGACACTCCAGGCAACGAAGAGCCTCTGATCACTGGCTGCAACTGTCGGCGCAAACCCCGGGGCATTTCCATTCACCTTCAGGCCGTTTGCCCATTGGCGATTGCCCACACCATTCAGTTTCTGGAGATAAATGCCGCCAGATTCCGCGCTATTGTCATGCCAGGCAACATACACCACTCCCGTGCGTGAGATTGTGATTGCCGGCGAAGTCGGCAGGCCCGTCCTCGCTTCATATGCTGGCAGATCGGCGTTCCAAAGTCGCTGCCCGGATGAACCTACTCTTTGTATGAATATGTCGTAGCTGTCGTTGCGTTCGTCGCACCATGCCACAAATGAAGTCCCGGTTTCATCCGTTGCGAGACCGATACCCCCCCAACCGCAACCCATAGGAGGCGAACCCGCGTATGCGTTGACCTTGGAATCGAGTGCCCAGAGCCGATTGCCTGCAGAGTCAAGCTTCTGCAGGAAGATATCGCCTGTGTTCCACGAAGGGTGACTAAGCCAGGCAACGTAGATCGATCCCGCCCCGTCGTGACTCACTTGTGCGCTTGACGCTACATATGTCTCACTTTGACTAGCGCGGACATCAGCGGCCCAAGCTTTGGCTCCAGTCGGCCCTACCTTCTGAGCGAAGATGTTCCTGAAAGAACTGCCATCACGAGTGTCCGTCCATGCGACATACAGGAATCCATCAGCGGCCGCGGTGATGTGTGGCTCGCGTTGCTCGGTCAGAGTGCTGTCGGAGTTTACCCGGATGTCTGCCGGCCACTGACGGTTGCCCTGGGAATCAAATTTCTGCATATAGATGTCGCCATTATCGTTGCGCTTGTCTTCCCATACGATGTATAGATATCCGTCGTTCGCCAACGCAGAGGCGGGTGAGAACTGGTACCATAGAGTTTTGTGCTGAGCCCCCCTCAGTTCGCCCGAAAAGACATCCCAATCGGCCGTCGTGCGTATCAGGTCGCGATGCGTGTAGGTGTCAAAGGACTCTTCGTAAACGTATGTTTGACCGCTCGGTAATACGGAGGCGACGCCTGTTGTTGATGAGACATCTGCGATCTGGAGTGCATCTCCTTGCAGTTGCGCGATGGGCACCGTATTGCGAATAGGCGCCGGCTCTTTGGCAAGCACCGGATGCGTGGCGGCAGCCAATAAAATCAGGATGGTCAGGCTGACTGCAAGGAACCGCACGTGTCTCGAGGATGTTTGGGTGTGCATCGTTGTCGCCTCTTCGGTTGTCACAGCTTGAAAGCGTTTATCCTTCAATGTACCACCAACGGTAGGTACACCTGCGTACCGGTATTTACCGCGATCGCAACCGGCCGCGCCTCCAGTCCCTCGCCATCCTCGGCGTAGATCACCACCCGATACGCGCCGCGTTCCTGGAAGCCGCGGTAGGTGGCCTCGAACCAATCGTTCCCGCGGTCCGTAAAGTTGATCGAATCGAGCGTCTCGCGCACCAGTCCGCTCAAGGGCGGCGGTGGCAAGTAAGACGGTGGGTAGATGACGGCCCAGACCCTTTCCACACCGTCCTGCGGATTGTCCAGCACCCTGGCGCGGAGCATACCGGAGCCATTTTGGATCTTTGTCGGTGCGGTCGCCTCGGCAATGTAGGGCGACCAGGCGTCAGTGCTCAAGGTGCCGGTAAAGGTGAAACCGCGGCGTTGTGCCTCCAGACCATCGGCAGCCTCGTTGGGCACGCCGTTTCCATTGTCGTCCAACCAGGGTGTTTGATTCTCGGCCGTGGCGACCTGAGCCGACCAACGCGCGGCCTGGAAGGCGAGGTAGAGGCTGCTGTTCTGGTCCAGGGCATCCAGGAAGGGATTGGAGAAGTAGGCGCCCCGAGTGGAGGCGTAGGCGTTGTTGCGTGCGCCGGTGGATGTGATGACCACGCGGCCAGGGCGGCTGACCTGCCTGGGCAGGTCTATGAAACTGCCTGACAGGCACGCCTCGACGATAACATTGACTTTGACGCCAGGTCGTGCCGTCTCTACCTCGGTCAGCCAGGCATCGAGCTGCTCGGGCGTCAGGTACTCACCGCGGCGGTCGTCCAGGAAGAAGAGGTCGTACTCACCATGATCCACCAGGTAGACGGTTAGCGGCCGGTCAGGGCCGACGCGCTCCCGCGCCCAGGTCGTGATAGCTGCCCGCAGGTCATCCGCAGCGGCCGGCGCATCGGCGCCGGGCTGCGCCAGGTCAGCCGTCAGGTAGAAGATGTCGTCGGCCGTGTAGCCGTGACCCAAGAAGACGCGATAGGCGTGGGCCGCGATGCGGTGAATTTCCTCCTGCAGCTCGAAATCGCGGCGCTGACCGGCTACCAGCACCAACGCGCCGCGCTCGGCCGTCGGGCTCAAGGCGCGCACGGCAACCGAGTAGGCGACGTGTGGGCCGTAGACAATGGGATCGTGGTTGATGAGCTTGAGGTAAATGGGGCCGGTGGTCTGGGCCTGGAACTGCAGCCGGAAACCGGGGCTGAACGCAAAGTTCTGGCTCTGTTGAGGCACCCCGCTGCAGGTAGCGTACAGGATGACGGTCAGGTCAGCGGGTGAGCCGGCCGGTGTCTCGCCGAGGATCAGATAGGACGTCCCAGCCGTGGCCTGAAAGGCGACCCAGTCCTGGTCGCTGGGCTGGTGGAAGGTGTGTTCCTGAATGGTGCCGTTGGTTGGGATGAAGCGCGCCAGCGCGCAGCTGTCGTCGGGTTCGTAGGGGTCGCCGGTGGTGGGCGGCTCTGTTGCAGTGGGTGTCGGTGTACTTGTCGGTATCGGAGTTATGGTCGGCGTCCATGTTGGCGTATTCGTAGATGTTGGTATGCCAGTGCTTGTGGCATCCGGAGTGTGAGTACGAGTCGCGGTGGATGTATACGTTGGAGTGGGTATTTGATCCGTTACGACGCCGGTCACTTTCACAACCTTGGGCGCTTCAATTCCCTGTGCAGTTATAACGATGAATGCCTCATACGTGCCCAACGGCGTGCCGGGCTTGACGCTGACGTTCATGATCGAAGGTATGTTCGGGTACGTCGTGCCGCTGGATGGGGTGAAGACTAGCCAGTCGGCCGGGTCCACGGTTACACCGTCGAGCAGGTGACCCTGGTTGGTCACAGTCAGGTTGCCGCTTTCTAGCTGGGCGGCCACTTCGCTTCCGGCCATGCCCGGCAGCGCAGCTGCCGACCAATTTACGGAGCCCTCGGGTCGCCAGATGCTGACCGGTTTTGTTACTGTGGGGTCGGTGCGCAGTTGGAGGATGAGCAACTCCTCCGGCAAGACCACGAACCCGGGATCGGGCACGTTCACGTCCACGGTAATGTACTGTATGCCGTTGGCGATCTGCGGGTCGAGCGCATCGATGCGGATGGTACCCTGCCTGGCGCCGATTCCAGCCGCGGTGGCGTTAACGATCACGCGCAGGGTCGACGGGCTGGTGCCCTCCACTGGCACCACCATCAACCAGGAGGCGCCATCGAGGATGGTCGCCTGCCAGTTGAACTGCGCGCTGCCGCCCGCGCTGGTGATAGCGACGGTCTTCTCAGCCGTGTTGCCGTACTCGACTTCGAACGACACGCGGCTCGGTGTCACCACCATGCCGACGCCGGTCAGATTCAAGGTGACCTGCACGTCCTGACTGGCGTTGACGACGCCCGGCGTGTTGGAGGTGAACCGGATGGTGCCCGCGTAGGTGCCGGGGTCGACCGCGCGGGTGTCGACGCTCACGTTGACCGTGTCATCCGTGACACCGCTCGTCTTGTTCAGTACGAGCCACGGCGAAACCGTGACGACCTGCGCCTGCCAGTTGATCGGCGCCGATGTGCCGCTGTTCTCGACGCGCAGCGTCTGCGGCGTGACGGCCTGGCTGTATTCCAGGTTGAAGATCAGGCTGCCGGGCGTGACGGTCAGCGTGGGACCAAGTGGAATCCCGGCGCCGTCCAGGTTCGCTACGGCCATCGTCGGGAAGTTGGAGACGCTGCCGGCCGTGTAGAAGGACCCGGTCGTATCCACGAACGCGTTCGAGAGCTCAGGCTCATTGTACGTGCGGATGCGGTCGCCCCGCTGGATCAGAATCTCATCGCGACCGTCGGCGTCCACATCGCCCGTGCGCACGAGCTTGAACAGGTTCGCGCCGATCCCCGTGGCCACCTCGAAC
>CAYLZG010000037.1:0-3194 GCA_964387985.1 uncultured Anaerolineales bacterium
TCCCCATCCGCGGCAACCGCTTCTACTACAATCGCAAGATCAACTGCGTGCCGGCGAGTGGCTGGCTGCAGATCGGCCCGGAACGAACCGAGTTCCGCCGAGAGTCATGCCTGGGCAACCTCGATTGGGGCCGGGGCGTCTGGGAGTATCGCTCGTTTTGGGTGTGGGCCAGCGCGTCCGGCTTCTTGCCCGCCCGCGCTGGCGCTCCGCGCCGCACGATCGGCCTGAACCTGGGGTTCGGCTTCGGCGACACCTCGGCCGCAACGGAGAACACCGTCATTCTGGACGGCCGCGTCCATAAGCTGGCCCAGGTCGACTTCACCTATGACAACCGCGACTTCAAGAAGCCGTGGCGCATGGTCGCGCCGGACGGCCGCCTCGACCTGACCTTCACACCGTTTGTCGAGCGGGTGGCAAAGACAAACCTCGCCATCATCACCAGCGAGGTGCACCAGATGTTTGGCCGGTACCAGGGTGTCGTGGGACTGGATGATGGCGAAACCATCGCGATCGACGGGTTAATTGGTTTTGCCGAGGAACATCACGCGCGTTGGTGATGCGGGCTTCCGCATCACCGGCGGTGTTGAAGACGCCCTGCAGACCTCGAAGAGTGCCTGCAGGGCGTTGCACCCGGCAGTTGTGCTGCCGTTCCCCTACTTCGCGTGGATGACGATGCTCCCGCCGCCGAGCGCGTCGCCGGCATACGAATCGTCCGCCGCGCCCATCTCATTGTCGTACACCACCGCGTCGTCGTCCTTGTCCCAGATCTTGATGCGGAACCTGTCGATGCCCCCGCCGCCCTTGACCTGGCCGTCGGTCGCAGTCAGCATGAAGCCGTAGTTGCCCGCGCCGTTGATCGTGCCCACGCCCTTGAACTTGGCGTTGGCCCCGGCCACCACGAGCCACTGGTAGCTCGTGCTCTTGAAGTTGAGGCCGGCCGCGTGGAACTGAAACTCGGTATTCCCTTCGGGCACGGTCATGCCCTTCTTGTACTTGGACACGAAGCCGAAGGTAGCTTTGCCCGCGAGCGCCGGGTCGGCAACGTACGCGCCCGCCGGAGAGTTGATCCAACCGCCGCCGGTCACGAAGCCTGCGCTCGGGTCGTAGACGACCGCCATCGTGCAGGCCGGGTCGGAATCCAGGTTCCCATCGTTGGCGACCAGGCACACCTCGTAGATTCCTGCTGCCGCATAGGCATGGGTTGGCTCAGCCCCTGTGCCCGTGCTGCCATCGCTGAAGGTCCAGGCATAGGTCAGGGGATCGCCCTCCGCGTCGTAGGAACCGCTGCCGTCGAAGGCGATCGCGGTGTTGACCGGCCCCAGGTACGGCCCACCGGGGTTCGCCAACGGTGCGCTGCTGGGCGATACGATGGTCAGGTCTGCGCCAATATAGGTAAGAACGTAGTTGCCGTTCAGCGCCAGCGTGTTCTGTAGGATCGGATAGATCCCCACGTCTTCGCCCGGGACGCGGGACATCTCGCCTGTGAAGACATCGTCGAAGGCCAGCGAGCCGCCCGTGATCTGATAGGTTAGCGCCGGATCGGCCTC
Organism: uncultured Anaerolineales bacterium; assembly: GCA_964387985.1. GTDB lineage: Bacteria > Chloroflexota > Anaerolineae > CG2-30-64-16 > CG2-30-64-16 > JALOOB01. The sequence goes on from CAYLZG010000037.1 coordinate 1,548, forward strand.
TCCGGCAAACTTGCTCTTGGCATCTGCCGTTACCTGCACCGGGCGTTGGCCGATCGTAAAGGCTGCCGTATTACAGGTGATCTCGTAGTTGCCCAGCGCAGCTTCCGGGCTCAGCGCCGCACTAATGGTGTAGGAGCCCCCCACCGCCTCACCTGGCGTGCGGCTGTAGATGGCGCCCACGCCGTCCGCCGGCACGAAGCCCGCCAGGCTGCCACTGAACGCGGGGTCATCCTCACCGTAGGTCTTGCTCCCGGAATCGGGCGTAACCGACGCGCTCCTTGGCCAGATGGTCGCGGCCGCCGTCGCCGCGTTCGCCCCGAGCTGGTAGTTGCCTACGGCCGCACCGGACAGGCTCACACTTGCAGTCACCGTCTTGCCTGCGCCCGCGTCCGCCGTGTCGAATGCCGCCTCGCCGGCTGCACAGGCGATGGCATTCAAGTCGGCGGGCAGCACGCCGCTCAGCGAGCACTCTACGATGGTCGCAGCTGTTGTCCCGTCATAGGTCCTGTCCTGCGCCGTGATGCCTGCCGTCAGGACAGCAGGGCTGATGTTGAATGCTTGCTGGACCGGTGTCGCCGGCTCGTAGTTCTCGTTGCCGGCCTGGCTGGCTGTCACGGTGCAACTCCCGGCGCCGGTGATCGTCACCGTGTCCGCGGACACGGTGCACGGGCCCTCGGCGCTGAGACTGACCGGCAGGCCGGAGTCTGCGGTCGGACTCACGGCGAATGCCGCATCGCCGTAGGTCTTGCCCGCAATCGCGTCGAACGTGATCGTCTGTACCGGCCGGTCCACGGTCCACATGTACAGGGCGGGTGTGGCGTCCACATTGTTGGACGCGTCCTTAGCGCGCACCTCGAAGTTGTGGCTGGCGTCGGTGAGACCGGTGTACGCCTGCGGGCTGGTGCAGGCCGCGAAGATCGCGCCGTCCAGCGCACATTCGAATGTTGCGCCGGAGTCGTCGCTCGTGAACTCGAAGGAAGCGCTGCTGCAGCCTGACTGTGCAGCCGGTCCGCTCGTGATAGTCGTGTCCGGAGGGGTCGCGTCGTGAAAGACGTTGTCAATGGTTACGGCAATGGTCTGGTTGGCGGCGACCGAGACGGTCTGTGCCGCCGGTTCGATCCAGTCAGCGCCCGCGTCCTGCTCGGCGACCACGTAGTCACTGCCCGGCTCCAGGTCGGTCCAGGTGGCCGTGCCGCCGTTGCCTGTGACGGTCTTGCACTCCGGCGTCTCGCCGATGCTGCCGCCGCTCACACAGATCTCGAACTGCGCCCCCGCGGGATAGCCGGCGCCGGTGACCTGCTTCGTCACCTGGATCCCGCCGGCAGAGGCCGGCCCGCCGGCAACGTACTTGAAGGCACCCGCCGCTGCGTCAGGGTAGGTGATGTGCGGGGCTCCGTTGGCTCCCAGTGTCATAGAGGCGCCCGTCCAGACCCCGGCTGTGCTGTCGCTCACTTTCTGGATGCTCCAGCCCGTCCCGTGGTTCAGTCCGTACATGAGGGCTCGATTGGTCAGGCCGTCGAAGTAACCAATATGCTCGCTGCCGGCGTCATCGATAGCCAGCGAAACCCACCCATCCTGACCGCCACCAATCTGGCTGGGCTCTATGTCGCTGGTGTCAGCCATGAGATTACCACTGAGATTTGCAAC
>CAYLZG010000037.1:3204-7823 GCA_964387985.1 uncultured Anaerolineales bacterium
AATCGGACCGGGGTCGATCACCCAACCTGCGTCGCTGCGGTGCGCGTGATAAAGGTGCGTGAACAGAGCCGGTGCACCCTGCGGTATCGGTTCAATCGAGTAGAAGGCGACGTGCGGCGCGCCGCCGGCGTCCAAAGCCAGGCTGAGCCCGCTGCCTCCGAACCCGTCAGGCCCAGTGAATGTCTCGGTGGTCCAGGTCGTCCCGTCGAAGGCGACGTACTTCACCCTGCCCGACGCGTAGTCGACGCCCGAGAAGAAGTAGGCAACGCGCGGATGGCCATCGGAGTCGAGAGCAAGGCCCGGTGTGCGGGGAAGAGGCGGCCCCGGCGTGTACGGGTAGCTTAGCCCGTACTCCTCAACGCCCAGGGTGCCCACGATCCAACTGCCGGGGAAGGGCTGGGAGGCGTATTTCAGGCTGTAGGTCCACTTCCCGGCAATGCTACTCCACACATCGTCAACAAACGCGATGGAGGGCCTGCCAGCCGCATCGATAACGAGGGCAGGCGGCCCGCCGGCCGCGATGTTCACGATCGCCCACGCTGCGCCGCTGCGCCTGGCGTACTTCACCTGGTCTGACACAGAGTAAGCGATCTGTGGGATGCCGTCCGGGTCGAGGGCAAACGAAACGCTGGCGGAACCTGCCGTGCTGTCTACCACCTCTACGTCCCAGGAGAAACCGTTCCAGGCGGCGTAGCGCAGGCCGCCGTCGGAGCTGGCAATGGCCGCGTGCGTCTTGCCCGCCGTGTCGAGCACTATTGCGACGGCGCCGCTCCCGGCATTGGCCGGCAGAACAGCTTGTTGCCACGTCGCGCCTGTGTCGACCGTCCAGGTAAAGACAGATGGCGTGTCGTCGGCCTGGCCGCGGGAGTTGGTCGCCGCTACCTCAAAGGTGTGGCTGCCGCCGGGCAAGCCGGCGAAGCTCTTTGCGCCGGCGTCGCATGCCTCCCACGCGGCGCCGTCCATCCGGCACTGCAGTGTGCTGGCCGTCTGGCTGCTCTCAAAAGTGAAGGTCGGGCTGTCGCTCCGGCTTACCCGGTCGAACAGCGGCCTCCCCGTAATGATCGTATCCGGAGCGGCAGAGCCGGTGTAGACAAAGGCGAGGTTCACATCGGTCGTCGCTCGGGATGCCACGGCGAGGCCGCCCTGGCCGGATGGTTCGGTCCAATCAGCCGCGTCCGGCGCACTGATGGTGTAATCACTGCCCGGCATCAGCCCGGACCACTCGACCGTCCCGCCGTGACCGGTTGCGGTCTTGCAGTTGGGTGTTGTGCCGCTGACATCGATCGTGCCGCCGCTCAGGCAGACCTCCAACTGGGCGTCCTTTGGGTAGCTGCCGTCGTTCTGGCCGCTCAGGGCGAGCGTGGCGCGCAACTTCCCCGCCATCGCCTTCTCATACACAAAAACTTGCCACGAGGGGTGGCCGTTCACGCTGAAGTGGGCCCTGCCGGAGGGATCCAGCGCGAACGAGCCGCCATCGGAGCCCCATTGGTAGATGCCGCTGAAGAACTCGCTCTGCCAGGCCTGCGCGCTGGCGTCCCAGAAGAAGTACCGCAGGACGCCCGGCGCGGCGTAGCTGATGTGCGGGTGGCTGGACGGGTCGAGCTCGAGATGGGTCCTGGCCTGGGTCTTGGCAACGGAACCCGCGGCCGCAACCTGGCGGTCCCAGGCGCCTGTATTCTGGTTCCAGACGGCGTAGATCAGCTCAGCGCCGGTATGGTAGCTGATGTGCGGAGCACCTGCGCCATCAAGTGCCAGGGCAGGCCAATAGCCGGTGTCGCCGTCGCTGTCGATGGTCTGGATGTCCCAGGCGGTCCCGTTCCAGGCGGCATACTTTAGGTTCGGGTCAGTGATTGTGCCGCCACTGTAGGCGATGTGCGGGTTGCCGGAGGCGTCTAGCGCCAGCGAGGTGCCGTACTTCCCGCACGTGGTGCAGGTCGCATCCACCTGCTGCAACGCCCAGTTCGTCCCATCAAAGAATGCGTAGTACATCCCTTCCGGGGTGTTACCGTCGGCGTTGTAGTAGCTGATATGCGGATGGCCGTTCGCGTCGAGAGCCAGGGAGTTATGCCAGCCATGTAGGCCCGACGGGTAGGGATTCGGATCGACAAGGGTCGTCGTCCAGGCCGACCCATTCCAGGTCGCGTAGTACAGGCCACCGTCAGTGTACACATGCCAGAACGCTATGTGAGGGTGGCCTTGCCCGTCCAGCGCCAGCGAGGTCTCCCAGCCCATGTCCTGAGGAATCTGAATGGGGACCGGATTCAGGTCCCAGCTCTTTGTCGCCGGTACCCAGGACGCGTAGACCACCTGCATCTCGTTGACGAAGACGGCGTGTGGGATGCCGCTCGAGTCGAAGGCGATGGTACTGGTCTGTGCGCTGGTGCCGTCGAACGCAGTGATGTTCCTGACAACTTGCTTCGACCACGGCTCGTAGGGGCTGACCGACCAGGTTGCGCTGGCCGGCGTGGCGTCCGGGCTGCCATCTGATGCCAGCGCGCGCACGTAGAACGTATTGCTGCCGAGGGCGAGCTCAGCGTAGGCATAGTTCTTTGGGCTCGTACAGGCCGCCCATACCGTGCCGTCGAGAGAGCACTCGAAGGCCGCACCAGCAGGGTTGCTGGCGAAGCCGAACGTCGAGTCCTCGGTGGCGGTAGCGCCCAGCTTCATAGGAAAGCTGAGCAACTTCGTGTCGGGTGGCGCGGTCTGTGCCAAGGCTGAATGCGCCGCGGCGAGGCTCAGCGCGAGTGCGGCGAGCAGGACGGCAGCCACTATTGTGACTCGTTTGGGGTTCATGGGATTCTCCTTTTGTCTCCGGTGCAGATGCCGGCTGTGCGCATGGCTTCTGGGCGATCACCCCGGCCGGACCGCCCATCTGCCGGACTCTTCCAGCTCGACCTCCAGATAGGGCAGGACATCCTCCAGGCAGGCACAGGAGTGGCGGGCAGCGGCTGCTCCCGTCTGCTGAATCGTGAAGCGCCACTGCGCCTCCCGATTCGGCCCGGCCCCTTCCTCCAGCCGGTATCGGACGAGGAAAGACAGGTATACTTGCCCCACGTTGCGCTCCCTCACTCCGCCGCCGGTTGCTGCCAAGTCTAACTCCGCTGACTCTGTCTCTTCGCGTCGCTTTGCTGCAACTTGTATCACACCGCCGTTCCAGATTCAGCACGGTTCCGTTCCCACCGCTCGCTGACTTTCCAAACTCGATGTCGCAACAGACGGTGCACGTGCTATAATGTAGGCATCGTGCGTCCCCCCCAGGAGCATCCTGATGGCACGGCTCGTGGTGCGTCTCCTCGGCGGCTTTCGTGTCGAGCTCGACGGCGAACCGGTCTACGGTTTTGAGACAGACAAGGCACGTGCGCTGCTGGTTTACCTCATGGTGGAAGCGGATCGACCCCACCGTCGTGAATCGCTTGCCAGCCTTCTTTGGCCGGAGCGTCCCAATGCATCTGCACGCAGCAGCCTGCGTCATGCCCTCTTTCGCGTGCGCCAGGCTCTCGTGGTCCGCGATCCGTCCGGCCGGACTACGCCAGCTCCCAATCGCACCGGCAGGGTGCCGAATCCCTTTCTGTTCGTCACCCCCATGGACGTCCAGTTCAACCCCGCCAGTGACTGCAGCCTGGACGTGGCAGAGTTGCAGTCTCTCGCTGCCAGGCCAGACGCCGAGGGCCAGCTTTTGCCAGAGGCATTCTGCGGTGAGTTCCTGGCCGGCTTCTCCATACCGGATAGCGAGCCCTTCGAGGCATGGATGCTGAGCAAGCAGGAGTACTACCACCGGCTCGCCCTCGACATCCTCTCTGTACAGAACGCTGATTTCGAGATCCTTGGACAATACGAGAGGGCTGTCACTGCCGCCCGGCTGCAACTCAAGCTGGAGCCCTGGCTCGAGGAAGCGCACCGGCGCTGCATGCGCGGGCTCGCAATGGCAGGACGCCGCGATGCAGCGTTGCGCCAGTACGAGGTTTGCTGCCGCGCGCTTAAGTCCGAGTTGGGCGTCGAACCCGCAAGCTGCACGCAGGCTCTCTACAACGAGATACGAGACGGGCGGCTGGTTGCGCCCACCCGAACGGAACCTGACAGATCCCTGCTGCGGCAGGTTGCGATGCCGGCCGGGTTTGACATTGCGCCAGCCCCTCCGCCCACTCTACTGATCGCGCGTGAGAATGAGTTGGGACAGCTTGGCAACCATCTCGAAGCTGCGCTCGCCGGGAAGATTGGGGTGGCGTTTGTCAGCGGCGACCCGGGCAGCGGCAAGACCGCCCTGCTCGAAGCCTTTGCTGCGTCAGCGATGGCGAAATACCCCGAACTGCTGGTGGCCGGCGCGCGCTGCAACCCTGGCGGCCAGGCGGATCCCCTCGCACCTCTCCGCAGGCTCACCGGGATGCTCGCCGGCCTCACCCTGGCGCTCCAGAACACGCGCCTCATCGGCATGACCGGCCTGATCACCGGGATCGCCGCGTCGTTCTCGATGGCCGCCTCCGAGTACCTCTCGACCAAGTCGGAGGGGGGGGACGTGGACCCCGGCCGCGCGGCCCTGTACACCGGCCTCACCTACATCGTCACGGTAGCCATCCTCATCACGCCGTATCTGATCTTTGGCAACTATCTCCTGGCGCTGG
>CAYLZG010000037.1:7833-28911 GCA_964387985.1 uncultured Anaerolineales bacterium
TGCTCGCCGGCGGCGGCAGCGGCGAAGTGGGGTGGCGTCTGGTCGGGACCGACCAGACGGTGCGTCTGCGGGATGCGGCTGGCCTCGTCGCCGCGTCCCTCCGAGAGTGCGGTCCCGACCTTACCGGCACGCTCCTTCCCCCTGCCTCCAGTGCGACGAGGTTCGGGAAGGAACCCGCGGTCTCACAAGGCGCGCTGTTCGACCAGCTGACCAACAGCCTGGCTGCGATCGCGCGGCAGCGACCGCTTCTCCTGCTCCTCGATGACCTGCAGTGGGTTGACGAAGCCACCGTGGCTTGCCTCCTGCAGCTCAACCGCGAGCTGAGCAACAGCCGCTCGGCCGCGTGCCGCATCCTCGTCCTCGGCGCTTACCGCTCGACAGCGGTGGGCCTCGGCCGCTGCGACCCACGATCCGGCGAGGTGATCCGCCACCCCATGCTGGAGGTGCTCAACGAGTTGCGCCGCGCGAGGGGTGAGATCACGGTCGATCTGGATAAAGCAGACGGCCGCGCGTTTGTGGAGGCCCTGGTAGACATGGAGCCCAACCGGCTCGGTGCGCGATTTCGCGATGCACTCTTCTCGCAAACGGGCGGGCATGCGCTGTTCACCGTCGAGATAGTGCACAACCTCCAGGTGCGCAGAGAACTGGTGCAGGACGAGGCTGGCCGCTGGGAGGCTGCCGAATCAATCAATTGGGGGAAGTTGCCCGTGCGGGTCGAGGCCGCCATCGCAGAGCGGATCGAGCGCCTGCCCGATGCCGAGCACCACATCCTCTCCGCGGCGAGTGTCCAAGGCGACGACTTCAGTGGCGAGCTGGCGGCCGAGTTGGCAGGCCAGCCTCTCAATGACGTGATGGCCGCGCTCAGCGGTCCGCTGGCCCGGCAGCATGCTCTCGTCCGAGCCGAGGGACTCCAGCGCCTCGGCGGCGCCCTGTGGTCGGTGTACAGGTTCACCCATCACCTGTTTCAGAAGTACCTCTACGATCAGCTCGATCCGATCGAACGGGCCCGGCTGCACGGCGCGGTGGGCGCCGCGCTCCATCGCCAGGTTGCGAATGACCCGGCGGAGCGCGAACGCCTGGGCGCCCAACTGGCCTGGCATTACGAGGCTGCCGGCCAACCACTGGAGGCGGCCCGCGCGCTACACGACGCCGGGCGCCAGGCAATGAAAGTGTCGGCCTTGCGCGAGGCCCTCGACCGGTTTGACCACGCCCTGGCTTTGCTTGCTGGAGAGCCGCCGTCAGCGGAGCGCGCGGAGATCGAGCGGCTCTTGCAGACCGACCAGCTGAGCCCGCAGGCGAGTGTGGGCGGGGTCGGCAGCTCTCGATTGGAGAAAGCGCTGGCCCTGGCTGGTGACGCCGGGGCGCACGCGGTGCACGGCAGGTCCAGGTTGCTGATGCTTCAGGCCAAGGCGGATCTTCTCAATGCGCGGGGACAATGCGAGGATGGTCTCGCGGTGGCGGACCAGATGCTCGAGGAGGCGACTCAATGCGGTGATGCGAGTTTCGTGGCCAACGCCCACTTTTGGTCGGGCCTGTTTCTCCATATCATGGGCAAGCCCCAGGAAGCCGAGGAACGTTTCGAACTTGCCATCGCCCGGCTGTCGCCCGAGCTGGACGATGACCTGCGGGCGGCGGGCGGCTTCGAGCTTGCGCCCATGGTCCTCAGCTTTTCTGCCCTAAACTGGTGGTTCCTGGGTTACCCGGAGCGAGCGCAGGATCGCGCCGCCCGCGCGTTGTCCGGCGCAGTCGCGCGGGGCGACCGGTTCGGGCAGGCGTTCGCGTCCGCGCTCGGCTCCATGACGCTGTTTCTCCTGCGCAGCGATGCTGAGACGCTGCGAGCGCGGGCCGAGCCGGGCCACCTGTTATGTCAGCATGAGGGTATTGGCTGGTGGCAGGATTACCTCGAAATTCTCCTGGGGCGGCTGGCGATGATTTCCGGGCGTCTTGACGCCGCGGCCGGCATCGAGAGGATGCGGAGCGCCATCGCCGGCTGGCAGGGCAAGGGCATGGTCGTCGGCACCGACGGCTTGCTGGTTGTCTTGGCCGAAGGGTGCCTGGCCGCGGCCCGCCGGGAGAGTCCTCTTGGGGAGCTCAATGTGGCCGGTGATGGCGCACTGCCGGACCGCAGCGCGGCGATCGTGTTGGAGGCGATAGAGCCCTTCCTTGGACCGACGGTTCCGTGCGGGCAGAGCTTCCAGGCCGAGCTCCTTCGCATGCGCGGGGAGCTGCTGCTGGCGCGCGATGGCCTGGCTGCAGCGGACGAGGCACTGGCATGCTTCGACCATGGCCTGCGACTCGCACGCGAGAAGGGAGCGCTCGCTTGGGAGCTGCGCGCGGTCATGAGCATTGTGCGACTGCGAACACGGCAGGGTGAGGCTTACGTCGGGGAGTTGGCAGAGGCGCGCACGCGCCTGGCAGAGGTGTACGGGCGATTTGCGGAGGGCTTTGCGTTCCCTGACCTGCAGGATGCCGCAGCGCTGCTCGAAGTCGGCGAGCGAATGTCGTGAGAGACATTGGGCCAGACGAAGATACGAACGAGTACGGGCAGTCGACCGTACCGGCGCTGCCCACGGGCACTCCGCCCTCCAAATAGGCTCAGCCCTTGACGTCATGCCGGCACGCTCCGAGAGACGACCTTCTCACGCGGCGCCCGGATCCATGCTGAATTGGTCGTAGAGCTTGTGCAGCTTTTCCGGTTCCGTGCGTGTCAGCTCGGCGATGCGCTCATGAGCCTCCCGCAGCCGGTCGCTCAATACCCCGATCAACTCGAGTGCCAGGTCTGGATACTGGCGAGCCAACGCAATCACTGGCTCACGCCGCAGCTTGAGCGTCAGCGTTTTCTCAATTGCGATCGCAGCGCTGCTGCAGTAGTCGCCGCACAAGAAGTCGCTCTCACCCACGTAGCCGCCGGCTTCGACCGTGGCAAGCCGGGAAAAAGACCCTTTTCGTTTCTCCTGCTCGAGGCCAACCCTCCCTATGACGACAGCATAGAGGATGCCGCCTGCATCCCCCTCCTTGAAGAGCCTGACGTCCGCCGGGAAGGATTCCACCTCGGACACCCGTGCCAGGATGCGAAGTTGCTCGATGGGCATCGCACTGAAGAAGGGCAACTTGCGCAGGACGATCAGCTTCTGGACCAGGGTAAGTTCGCTGACTTCCGGCCCATGTCCTCTGCCAGGCTCTGGGTGAGCTTCTGTCCCCACGTCTGCCTCGGCGCGCACCGCGGCATCGGGATCGCTTCGCGCCAACTCCAGCAGATCGACGAACTCGTGATCCGATTCTGCCTCCTGAGATCGGCTCAGTTCGCGCAACGCAGCGGCCGACAGGATGCGTTGCCAGGAATCCTGCGCGTCTCCCAGGAGCCAGCTGAAGGCTGCCGCCGGCGCAGGAAACGACATGCCCCAATCACGGTCATCCAGCGACGCCGTTGGGCCAGAGGGGCGCTCGGGCTCCAGGAGCGGCGCAATGAGCGCGGCCGTCTGCGGTGCGCTTAAGGATTCGAGCGCCTCGACGGCGTTGGCACGCACCTCAGCAATGGGACTGCGGAGCGATCGGAGTGTCGTGTCGACCGCGGCCGGTTCACGCACCGCCGCTAACAGGTAAAAGATCTCTTCCAGAAGGGCCTCGTTGCGCTCGCGCAGAGCGCTCGCGAGGACGTCGACCGCAGGCCCCCCGCAGCCGGTGAGGACCCGCAGGCAAGCAAGATTGGAGTAGATGGTGCGCAGATCGGTATCGAGCGTTGTTCCGAGCACCAGCGATCCGTACTTGCGCGGCTCGATCCGTGCCAGAGCGACTGCGGCCATCTTGCGTTGGGCAGGATCCCCGGCGTCGAGTTGCTCACGCGCAGGCGCTATGCTCCGCCGGCCGCCGCGCACGAGGGCCTCGACAGCCCGCCGGCGCACGTCGAGGCTGGGATCGGCCAGGCCCGCGACCGAGCTCGCGCGGGCAGCCGATGCGCTGGCTCCTCCGCACGCGCCCAAGCGATCGAGGACGGTGACTGCGGCGATGCGTGCGCGCTCGACCGGATCGTGAAGCAAGAGCAGAGCCACTGCCAGCAGCATGTCGCGCCCGCTGGCCACCGTTTCGTCGCCGCTGATTTCCTCGGTGGCCAGGGCGGCTGCTAACCGCACTTCGTCGTCGGGATCAGTGAGCGAGCGCACCAACTCCAGGAGCAGGCCGAAGGCGCGTGCCCGTCCGATCACGCGGACAGCGCGCGCCCGCGTGTGCGGATCGGCGGATCTGAGGAGTGTGCGCAATTCGGCGTGACCTGCCGAACGCCTGCTCAGATCGTCCGACGCCAGCAGAGCCGGCAGCACGCGCAGCCGGATTTCGATGTCGGGATCGGCCAGCAGCCCAGCGGCGGCTTCCTGGTAGCGTTGATCGTGCCGGCCGGCGATCCTTTCCAGGCCGCCGACGGCTGAGAGGCGCACGTAAGGGTCCGGGTCGGAGAGCAGTTCGACGCAGAGATCCCGGGCTCCTCCCTTTCGTAAGTCAGCCACCAGGAGCACGTCGACAAGTGATGCTCGGAGCCGGCCGTCAGTTGCAGCACGGATTGCCTGTCGCACGAGGGGCACCGCGGCCTCACCGCCGACCGCAGTAGCTAACTGGGCAATGAAAAGGGTCCGCTCGGGGCTTGAGCTCTCCTCGAGCTTTCGCGCCAGGCGGGCCAACGTGGCCGGGTCGGCGATGAGCGCGGGCGGAACCAGGTCGGATGGGGTTTGTAGTGCCAGGGAGGAGAAGTCCTCTTGCTCCAGTAAAGCCACTAGCGCATGTCCATATTGCCTCCGCACCATCACGGCAGCCAGGATCAGGGCAGCCACCACGAGTAGGCTCGCGGCAGGAAGAAACCAGGACGCCTGCATCAATGGGGTCAGCAGTAGCAGACCGCCCAGGATTGCCCCGAACGGGACGACCAGGCCACCGACGAAGGCACGGGTGCGCGCCTTGACGCGTTGAGGCACGACATTGTAGAGCAAGTCATCGACGGGCACCCGGAAAGCGGTTCGGAAGGCAGTCAGGTTGAGGTAGCCTACTGTTGCTGATTTCAGACCGGGTGCGACGATCAGACTGCCGACCGTGGCAAGGCTTGTGAAGGGGAAGATCAGGCCGGCGCTGCCGACGCCCAGGCGAGCGATGAATCGGCTCAGCAGGAGCAACTGCACAGGCAGCAAAACAAGGTTGGCGATGCCGCTAAGTACGCCCGTGTAGTTGGAGATGGCGACAGTAGTCTTGAGCTGGGATTGGAGGATGGCGCTGGTCGCATAGTTCACAAATGGCAGGAGGATGGTCACGCAGAATGTCGACAATGCCATCCAGCGCAGGAACCGCGAACTGGCGACCTGTGAATAGCCTTCCCGCAGCCGTGAACCATAGCCACGGGCGAAGCTCTTCACCCGGCGCTCCACTCCCGCGCTTGGGGTAGAATCCGCGGCGCGACCTGGCGCCGCGCGGATAGTCCTGCCAGCGCCTGGCTCGCGGAGCAAGCGGGGCATGGCAGCCGCAAGGGCGCCCATGACTGCGAGGGTGACGACCGATCCGATCACAATTGCGGTGGGGCTGAACAAGCGGTTCATCAGCGGCATGCTGAGACCACCGATGATGCCGGCCACTCTGTCCGCAGTGCCGAGCACCGGCACGATGCGCTTCGCCGAGCGGATATCGTAGAATCCGTTCACGTAAGTGGGCCAGTGAATGTTATAGATGTCGAGCAACGGCACCTGAAGCACCAGGAAGAGCAGCAGATATCCGGGCAGAATGAACCCCAGGACCAACGCCGCCAGGCCCAACATCATGCCGGCGCCGGAAACAGCAAGGAGGCCGACGAGCAGCCGGGTGTTGGACACTCGGTCGGCGAATAGGGTGTAGATGAACAGGGCGGCAACAGAACAGGCCGCACTCGAGATGATGACCCAGGGCAGGTACTGGACGCCAACCCGTTGCAGGAACCCCGCCTGCACGATAGCGTCGCCCCAGGTCAGACCGGTCAGACCTACCAACGACATGACATACAGCAGCGACAGGCGAGGCCACTCACCGGAGCGCACGTTTAAGAGTTCGCTCAAGAAATGGGACAACTTCATTGCGCGGTCCTGAACAGTGCTAGAAGCGCGCCCGGCCATGCAGGCCGGAGTATCGCCAGTCGCACCTCTCGCAAAACACGAGAAGGTTAAACACAGTATGCACCAGCACAGGGGTGGTTGCAAGTGCGGAGCGCGCGGGTTGTCCTTTCTGAAGATTCTTCGATTCACAAGGCATCTTGATTCTTCAATGATGATGTTGCATACTATAAGCGCGGGCTGCCAGCCAAGTGGAAAAGTCACCGGCCGCGCACCGGTGCTCGCACTCCGGGACCAACGTTCGCGGCCCCGCAAAGGAGTTCTCCATGGCGCTTATCGTCTCCACGCACTCTTTTCGGGGTGGCACAGGCAAATCCAACCTCACCGCGAACCTCACGGCTCTAATGGCTCAACGGGGCTACCGGGTGGGCGTCGTCGACACCGATATCCAATCGCCGGGCATTCACGTTCTGTTCGGCCTGGAGGAAACGGCAATCGGTCATTCACTTAACCATTATTTGTGGGGCATGTGCGACATCTCGGATGCAGCATATGACGTGACGTCACGGTTGGGCAGCCCCATCAAGGGCAAGGTGTTTCTGATCCCGTCCAGCATCAAGGCCGGCGAAATCGCGCGTGTGCTGCGTGAAGGTTTCGACGTCGGGCTTCTCAACGACGGGTTTCAGAGCGCGATCGATATGCTGGCGCTCGACATGCTCATGATCGACACCCATCCTGGCCTGAACGAGGAGACGCTCCTATCCATTTCGATATCTGATGTTCTCGCGATCATCCTCCGGCCGGACCAGCAAGATTACCAGGGGACCGCCGTGACGGTTGAGGTGGCCAGGAAGCTCGAAGTCCCGCGGATGATGTTGATCGTCAACAAGCTGCCGCCGGTATTCGACGCCAATGAGGTCAGATCCCGGGTCGAACGCATCTACGGCTGCCCGGTGGCCGGGATTATCCCGCACTCGGATGACATGATGGCATTGGCCAGCGGGGGCATATTTGCCCTCCGCTATCCAACTCACCCTCTTTCAGAGTGTATTCGTGCGATCGCCGCTCAGCTCGAGGCGTAACGCTCGCCCCGCGTTGTGACAACCTGGAGCTCGAGACCGGCCCACCACCTGAGAGGGCCGGCGAGCCGACGGAGCATGTATGGCGCTCTCCTGGAGCCGGTCTCTGAATGTTCGGCGGACCGAACGACCGCGATTGGCCTGGCTTTATGTCATGCTCTTCACGTCGATCTTAGGCTGCGTCTGGGGAGAGGCGGTTATCGAAGCCGGTTTCCTGCGCGACGTGGGAGTCAAGTACCTGCCCCTGGCGATAGCTGGTAGCGCCCTGGCTTCGATGGGCAGCCTCAGTGTCTACAACCTCTTTGCTGACCGCATCGCCAACCATAAGCTTCTGATTCGGATCCTGACCGTGAGCCTGCTCGGCCTGGCTGCGGGTGTCCTGTTGCTCGCTGAAGGGTGGAGCTTGCTTGCATTCCCACTCCTGTACGTGCTGGATTCGGCGCTGATTCGCGATCTGCTCAACGTGCACTGGCCCGTGTACGTCAACGGGTTCTTCGATACCCAGTCGGCAAAGCGTATCTTCCCCGTCTTGAGCTCAGCTTCGCGGCTCGCTGCCATCGTGGCTGGGCTGACAATGCCGGTGCTCAACCGCGGGCTGTCGTCCACCGGCATTATCGCCGTCATGTTGGTGACCCAGGCGGCGATGCTGTCCCTGGTGTTCGCAATGCGCCGCGCCTTGCCTGACAGCACCGAGACTATCACCGCCGTGCAGTCGAATCCTGGCATCAGAGGTGGATTTGCCAACATTCAGGAAGGCTATCGATTCGTCGCCGGCTCACGGTACTTGAGATGGATTGCAGTCATCACCTTCTTGACAATGGTGGTGCTCGCCTTCTTGACCTACCAAACGGGACGCCTGCTGTTAACCGAGCTAAGGACCGTGCAGAATATGTCTAACTTCACGGCTCTGCTCCGGGGGCTTGGCAACCTGATCGCGCTGCCATTCCAGTTGTTCATGTTCAGCCGGGTCATTGGACGAATCGGCGTCGGCAACGCGAGTCTCATCTACCCGGCAGCTTCATTCGTCGCTGTCACAGGGTTAACCCTACTACCGAATCTTCTCACCGCAGGTTTCGGCTACATTACGCGCAGTGTGCTGCGCAATACCTTCTACATCCCAGTGGACGGCCTCCTGTACAACGCAGTGCCACTCCGGCTGAAAGCGCGCGCCCGGGGTTTCATCAGTGGTTATGTGATGAGTGCCGGCTCGCTCGCCGGTGGACTCCTCATCATGTTCAATCCGCAGCAGGCAGGTCCGCTCCTGGGTGCGCTGTTTGCCTGCGTGGCATTGGCCTATCTGGGGAGCAGCCTGCAGGTGCGGCGCCACTACAGCAAGGCCGTCGTCGCGATGCTCGACCATGACGACTACTTGTCGTTGCAGGCGCCGTCTGAGATCGAGTATTCGGTCGTGGACGAGGCAACGCTGAACAAGCTGGCAGCCAAAATGGCCCATCCGGCCACCAGCCCCGAGATGAAGGGGTTCATCGCACAAGTGATCTGCCAGGTCGGCGGTGCACAAGCCATTCCCATCCTGGACGCCGAAATCCGAGCTGCCGGCGACAGTCGAGCACGCGTCAGGCTGCTCGAAGTGATCGTCGGTTCGGGGTCCGACCCGGTTGCAGTGGAAGAAATCTGCTGCTTCTGCCTTTCGGACCCGGCAAAGGAGGTTCGCCTGGCGGCGCTGGTTGGACTCGAGGCCCTGGCCCCGGGCGCAGATACTCCGCAGAACGCGCTCCGCGTCCAGACCCTGGTCGGTGCGTTGCTGGCCGATCCTGAACCGCACGTGCGTGCTGCAGCGCTGGCAACACTCGTGCAATGGGGCTGCTTCTATGCTCAACCGGTCGCCGGCGATATCCTGGAGAGCCTGTTGAACGCCGAGGAACCCGACGTCCGGGCTCGCGCTGTTCGTCTGCTGGGCAAACTCGCCCCAGGCGCCGGTCAGCCAGCGGGGGCGGAAGCTTCGCGTCTCCTGGCATCGCTTCGCGACCCCGATGACGCAGTGCGGCTGGTCGCTGCCCACGCGCTGGAAGAGGCGGCAGGGCCAGCTGGCTCCAAGCTACCTGGTTGGCTTCCGCTCCCGGTGCTCGAAGAGCTGAGGGGCGACCGCGTAGAGAGAATCAGGCAAACAGCAGTGACGCTGCTGGGCCGGAGACCAGAGCCTGCGGCATGGGTCATGCTGACCGGAGCGCTGGGCGATCCCTCTCCAAACGTGAGGACTGCCGCCGTCAGCATCCTGGCGCAAGCCGGTTCGCCGGTTGTTCTGCTGGTTCACCCCCTGCTCGACTCCGACAATCCGCAGTCACGAACCGCGGGCGCCGCGGTTCTCGGTCGCATCGACCCGGCTCGGTTCAGCCCCATCGTCCTTTCCGGTTGCGTATCCGGCCATCTCCAGTCGGCCTACCGTTGCTGGGCGTACCTGGCTGCTCTTGACCACATGGCCGCGTCGCCCGCCATAAAGGTGCTGCAGTGCGCCCTCAGAGAAGAAAGTGCACACCGCATCGATGATGTCTTCTATCTTTTGCGGTCGATTCGACCGCGGCAGACGGTCGATCGAGCCGCGGAGTCTCTGCACAGCCCAGACGCGCGGGTGCGCGCGAACGCGGTCGAGGCGCTCGAAGTATTGACGACTCCGCAGATCGCTCGTCTCCTGGGCACGCTCTGCGAAGAGCCTCCGATCACTCGGCACATTCTCGCACTTCGGAGCGTGACATGGGGACAGCCGGCGCCAAGTATTGAAGAAACGATCGGCGAGCTCGTCGCCAATCGCACGGATTCATGGTTAAGCCAACTAGCAACCATCGCGGGAGGTATTAGCCCGCAGGATGGCCACAGGCAGGAGGACAGCATGCTTTCGGCAATCGAAAAAGTCATCTTTCTGAAAGAGGTGCCTTTCTTCCAGGGCATGACCGTCGACCAGTTGCGCGTGCTCGCTAACGTGTGCGAAGAAGAGTTCTTCTGCGCGGGCGACCAGCTGTTCAAGGAGGGCGATCGTGGAGGCGTGCTGTATGTAGTAGTAAGCGGGCGTGTCGGGATCGAGCAGGAGAAACGCAAAGGTTCTTCTGTCCGGCTTGCCACCATCGAAGCCCATTCCTACCTGGGCGAGACCGACTTCTTCGATAACAACTGCCGCACCAACTCGGCGATCGCCATCCAGGATACCTTGACGCTGAAACTGCGCCGGGAGCCGCTCATCGCCCTTGCTCGCCAGCATCCCGACCTTTCGCTGGAGTTGATTAACGTTCTCAGTGAAAGGCTGCGAGAGGCGAACAACCGCATTGCCGATCTCACCCGCGCGCGCCCGCGTGAGTTGCACAAGCTCTACGATCAGCTCGGCTGAGCTGGTCCGGAGGAACACAGCTGGATCAGCACTGCCGAAGGAGAGCACCGTGGACCCGCTGGTTTTCTCGATTCCCGGTAATGCAGCCTGCGATGACGACCTTCAACTCGAGGCGTGTTCGCCGTGCGACATCACTGGGTCGATGTGGGAAGAACTGGCCGCTCACATCGCAGGCGAACCCAGGCTCATCCCATACCCCGCCTCTGTGCTCGCACGGCGCTGCCATGAAGGCTGTGCCGCGTTGGCAGCCTGTAACGGCCACATAGTCAGCTACATCAGCCTGGTGCCGGTTCTGCAACGTGGACGGGGTCGCCAGGCGTGGTCCGAGATTGCACGAGTATTGGGTGTTGATCGGGCGTCGCTCCCCTGCACAGGAATTTACGAATTTACGAGCAGTTGGACCCATCCGGCCTGGCGAAGGCGGAGGGTCAGCCTTGCTCTGCGTCCGCCTCTTCTCGAACGCTTCCTGCCCGACGGAGGGTTCAATAATGCGCTTGGGATCAGCGGCATGGTCGGTCTTGCGTCGCCGATCCTGGCTCGCCTTGGCTGGCAGGTTCTCGGCTGGGGTGCGGCGCCATTCGTAACCAGTCTCATCGGCGTTCCATCCCGGGATTTTCCGGAACAGGCGGCGCTGGGCTGGCGGCCTCCTGAAGGTCACAAGCTTTACGAGGGACCATCCGTTCCGTTCGGCGATCCGACTCATGCGTGGGAGCAGTATTGCTACTGCTGGGTATCGAGCTTGAGCTTTGCAGCTGACCTTGACGCTGCGCTGGCGATGCTGCTGGATGGCGACCTTCACCGCTGGCGTTCAGCGATGGTCCGCGCTTTCGCCGTGCCCATGTCGCCGCACAGGTTAGCCTTTCTGCCGTAAGAGGAGTTGGCCATGTGGCCTGCACCAAGTCTTCGACGATCTTTGCTGCCGGTGTGTGTTGCTCTGGGCTTGGCCGGGTGTCTTTCGGGAGCCCCCGATGCCGCGCCGCCCCTGTCATCTTCAACCGTCTCCACTCCGGCTCCTGCGGTTGCGAACAGGATAGTGAGCGACACGCTCACTATCCTCTACTGGCAGGCGCCCACGGTGCTCAATCCTCACATGGCGCAGGCGGCGAAAGACCGGGCCGCTTGCCGTATCACCTATGAGCCGTTAGCCAGCTACGATCGCAATGGCAACCTGGTCCCGTTCCTCGCTGCCGAGATCCCGAGTCTGGAAAACGGCGGCGTTGCCGCAGATGGCAGATCCGTTACCTGGAAGCTGAAACAAGAAGTCCTTTGGTCTGACGGAAAACCATTCACCGCGGCCGATGTGCTCTTCACCTACCGGTTTGCGACGGACCCATCGATTCGTGCCTCCACATCGGGCAGCTACAGTGCCATTCAGACGGTCGAAGCGACAGATGATTACACTGTGCGCATTAGATTCAAAGACGTCAATCCTGCTTGGGCAGCGCCCTTCGTCGGCGTCATGGGCATGATCCTGCCTGAACACGCCTTCGCCGGCTATTCCAATCCCCTGGAAGCGCCCGTCAACACGCTGCCAGTGGGCACGGGACCCTACCGGGCGGTATCGTTCAAGCCCCAGGAGGTTCTGTTCATGGGCAATGAACTCATCGAAACCAACAAAATCGTCTTTGAGCCCAATCCATACTTCCGCGATCCCGATAAGCCATACTTCAGCCAGGTGGTGCTCAAGGGGGGTGGCACGGTGAACGAGGCTGCGCGCTCCGTATTTCAGGTCGGCGACGCGGATTTTACGCACAACCTGCAGCTGATGAACGCGCAAGCTTTGGCGAACCTGCAAAGTAACACGACGAAAGGCCGGCTCGTTAACCAGTTCGGCGCCTATGTAGAGCGCATCTTGCTCAACCGCACCGATCCCAATCGGGCAACTGACGAAGGCGAGCGGGCCAGCGTGCAGTACCCCCACCCCTTCTTCAGCGATCGGAAGGTCCGTCAAGCCTTTAGCCTCGTTATCGACCGCGACGCCATCGCTGCTCTGTATGGGCCTGCCGGTCGGCAAACGTCTAACATGCTGGTTTCGCCCGAAATGTACGCGTCGCCCAACACGAGCTATGAGTATGACCCAGCGAAGGCCGCAGCGCTCCTTGACGAGGCCGGTTGGATCGATAGCAACGGCGACGGAGTTCGCGAGCGTGATGGTCTTCGCATGACTGTCACATACCAAACGTCAGTCGATGCGCAGAGACAGAGGATCCAGGAGATCGTGAAGCGAAGTTTGGAGGCTATCGGGGTCGAGGTCAAGCTCAAGATTATCGATTCAAGCGTCTTTTTCGGCAATGACCCCGCCAACACTGGGACGCGCTATCACTTCTATGCCGACATGGAGCAGTTCTCCACCGGCAACCTGGTTCCGGATCCTGGTGCGTACATGCAGTGGTGGACCTGCAGCGAAGTCTCCCAGAAAGCCAACGGCTGGGCAGGCCGAAACATCGAACGGTGGTGTAGCCCGGAGTACGACGAGCTATATGCGCAAAGCGCGCGCGAGGTAAACCCCGAACGCAGAAAGCAGCTCTTCATCGCGATGAACGACATGATCATCAATGACATCGTGCTCATACCGATAGGTCATCGCGCAGAGGTCTTCGGCGCGAGCAACACGCTCGAAGGCGTCGATCTGACGCCGTGGGATGCCGAGACATGGAATATCCAGGACTGGACCCGGCGCACGCCGGGCGAGGTGGCGCCATGAAAGCAAGCCCGTTAGCCGTCTTTCGGGACCTGAGAATCAGCACCAAGCTGGAGCTCGGATTCGGCGCGTTCGTCCTCCTTGCACTCCTGGCCGCGGCTGCCAGCTTCGCCGGCAGCACCGAGGCGACGAACAAGGCCAACCTCACCAGCACGGTCCGCATGCCCGTGGCGTTGACCGCAGCGCAGGCGCAGACCGATCTCTTGCGGCTCACGGGCGACATCCGCGGTTACCTGGCCCTCGGAGACCAAGAATATTGGGACAGTTACGGGGAGTCGGAGAACGCTTTCCGGGCCGACCTGGCGGCACTGGAGCAGCTCCAGCCATATTTCGACCCACTCAACGCCTACCGGTTCGAGCAGCTCAAAGCGGAGTACGAAGAGTGGTCCGCTCTCCCCAGTCGCCTGTACTCGCTTCGTAATGACCAACTCGAACGCGAACCCGCCTACCGTCTCCTGGCTACCGACGGCGTGCGGTCTGCCGGCAAGGTGCTGATTGCAGTGAATGCGCTGATAGACGCTCCACGGACCCCTGGCACGGAGAGTATGGCGCAGATCCAGGAGATGGCGGATTTCCAGGGCACCTTCGCAGCCATGCTATCTGCGCTGCGCGGCTACACGACGACACGCAACCGCATCTTCAGGCAGGAATACGAAGTCAATCTTACGGCGAACGATATCAGTTGGGACGAGGTATGGAGCAAGCGCGACGAACTGCCCGCGGACCAGCAGAAGCTGCTCGACCAGGCAGAGGAGAATCGAGCCGCGTTCCTGGCGTTGCCGGATCAGATCTTCCCCCTGCTGGAGGGCGAGAGTTGGCGCGAGGATCTGTACTTGTTCCGAACGGAGGGTGTTCCACTCACCGACCGAATGCAGAGCCTCCTCGCCGACATGACGTCGGACCAGCAGGTGCGCCTGACCACGGAGCTCGAGGAAGGGCGGCAGGCGTTGATCATTTCGAACCGGCAAATCGTCGCAGGAGGTCTCGCTGCGTTGGTTGTAGGCGTGTTGTTGGCAATTATCACGCGTGCCAATATCGCCACCCCCATTCGACGACTGACAGGAGTCGCGGAGAAGATCCAGTCGGGTGACCTTAATGCTCAGGCCAGGGTCGAATCGCGCGATGAGATCGGCATCCTGGCGCGAACTTTTAACAGCATGACCTCACAGCTAAAGTCGACTTTGACCCAGGTGCGGAAGGAGAAGGCGCGGGCTGACAACCTGCTCAACGTGGTCATCCCGCTGGGCGTGCAGTTGTCATCGGAGAAGGACTTCAATCTCTTGCTCGAGCGGACAGTCGTCGAGGCCGAGGCCTTCTGCCGCGCCAGCGGCGGACTTCTGTACCTGCGCTCGGATGGGGATCTCCTAAAGCCTGTCATCGCACGCTACGCGACACAGGGGGTAAACCCAGGAGGCGCAACGGTGAATCCGGTCGAGCGCGATGCCATGCTGCTCGCGGGAGCCGTCGATTGTCGCGAGACGCGATACATACCAGCGCAAGCAGCCTTGACCGGGCGCACGTTGAACCTGGACCTGGCGAAAGAAGAGGTGATGCCGGAGTACGAGCTTGCCCTCGAGATATCCGAATCCAGCGAGCGGCTGCTTTCGGTGCTCGCGATACCGCTGAAGAATAACGAAGGCTATGTTCTGGGAGTGCTTGAGCTACTCAATGCCAAAGACCCCGAGAGTGGGGCGCCGGTGGCATTCGATGCAAACCTGCAGCAGATGATGGAATCGTATTCGTCGCTGGCAGTCGCTGCACTCGAAGCATACATCCGTGAGCAGAGCTTGCGGCAGGAAATCCAGCAGTTGCGCATTGAGATCGACGAGGCGAAGCGCCAGCAGCAGGTCAGCGAGATCGTGGACACCGACTTCTTCCAGGATCTGCAGGTGCGGGCTCGTGCAATGCGAGGACGCAGGCGCCAGTCTCTGGCCTCCGAATAGCCCGTCCTCCGAGCAGATCCTGCCACAAAAAGGGGCTGCCTGGATGTTCGGTCCGGGCAGCCCCTCTGTGCCGGTCTTATGCGCGCTGGTACTGGAAAGGCTTACTGCTTGACGTAGCCCAGTTCTTCGAAGGCGAGCTTGAGCCGCGCCTTGAAGCTCTCCTCGCCCTTGCGCAGCCACGCGCGCGGGTCATAGTACTTCTTGTTCGGCTCGTCCGGGCCTTCCGGATTGCCGATCTGCCCCTGCAGATAGCCCTCGTTCTTGAGGTAGTAGCCCCTGATGCCGTCCCACAACGCCCACTGCAGATCCGTGTCGATGTTCATCTTGATGACGCCGTAAGAGACCGCCTCGCGGATCTCCTCCAGGGTCGAGCCTGAACCGCCGTGGAAGACCAGGTCGAGCGGCTTCTCCGCCGTGCCGAATTTCTCCTGGACGTAGACCTGGCAGTTGTGCAGGATCACCGGGCGCAGCTTGACGTTGCCCGGCTTGTACACCCCGTGCACGTTGCCGAAGGCCGCGGCGATGGTGAAGCGCGGGCTCACCTGCATCAACTGCTCGTAGGCGTAAGACACTTCCTCGGGCTGGGTGTACAGCCGCGAGCTGCTGACACCGGTGTTGTCCACCCCGTCCTCTTCGCCGCCGGTGACGCCCAGCTCGATTTCGAGGGTCATGCCGAGCTTGCTCATGCGCTCCAGATAGCGCTTGCAGATCTCAATATTCTCTTCCAAGGATTCTTCAGAGAGATCCAGCATGTGAGAACTGAACAGCGGCTTGCGGTGTGTCTTGAAGTAGGCTTCGCTGGCATCCAGCAAACCATCCACCCATGGCAGGAGCTTCTTGGCACAGTGGTCGGTGTGTACGAGGACGCGCACGCCGTACTGCTCCGCCAGTTGATGAATATGCATGGCTCCGGCAACTGCACCGGCAATTGCAGCCCGCTGACCCTTGTTATCCAGCGATTTTCCGGCATAAAACGCCGCGCCGCCGTTGGAGAACTGGATCACCATCGGTGCATCCAAATCACGGGCGGTCTCCAGGGCAGCATTCACCGTGTTGGTCCCGGTGCAGTTCGCAGCGGGCAACGCAAACTGATGCGCCTTCGCATACGCGAACACTTTCTGCACATCATCTCCGACGACAACACCAGCGGGGACTAGCTCATGGAGTGACATTCTGACGACCTCCCTTCCGTCTAAGACGCTCAAATAGTAGTATGACGTATGTGAGCCGGAAAGTAAAAATACTAGCGCACCTTAACCAGTCCCCCGACGATGACCCCTACCAACGCCATGGCTCCGGCGCTGATAAAAGCCAGAGGCCACCCGGAAGACTCCGCCAGCGCGCCTACGATCATCGGACCCAAGAGCATGCCCGCGTTCTGTCCGACCATCACCACGGCCATTGCCATCCCGCCCAGTCGCACGTCGCCGGTTGCCTCCACAGCAGCGGAGAAGATGGTTGTCGGGATCACCCCCAGCACGAGACCGATTGCGACGAGCACGGCGATCAGAAGCGCGAAACCGGTGAGGCCGGCCAGCGACACCAGTACCGCCGAGCATACGAGTCCGATAAGAAATGGCTTCTTACGGGACCTGATACGGTCTGAAATGGCCCCGCCTACGGGAGCGGAGATGAGAGTCAGGAATGTCGGGATGCCGGCCACCAGTGCGGCCTGGGTGAGACCCAGACCGTGCCCCGCGGCCAGAAATGTCGGCAGGTAGCTGCTGAAGCCAATAAGAGATGCGTTGAACGCGGCAAAGGTGGCAGACAGGAGCCAGACGTTCCGGTTTCGCAGCACGCGGCCCAAGCCACCATCCGCCGGTGCATCCGCCGCCCGCGCACCTGCTTCCGGCTCTGCCGACGCAGGAGCTGCGGGCGCAGGACGTACAAAGAGTAGATAGAGTGCGGTCGTCACTGCGGCATAGGCCGCGCCGGCCCACCAGACGGACTGCCAGCCGGACGATTGTGCGAGGGCGGGTGCAACGATCAGCATGATGATGGTGCCCAACGGCACCCATGCGGACCAGACGCCCATCGCGGCGCCCCGTTTCTCGGCGCCGAACCACCGGGCGATGATTGCAGGCGCCAGTACAGCCACGAGGCTCGTCCCGACGCCCTCGATGACGCGGCTGGCCAGCAGCACGTTCATGTCGCGGCTGAGCGCGCCGAGCACTGCCCCCACGACGATCGAACCGCCGGCGAGCAGGCCCGTCACCTTAAAGCCAAACCGTTGCAGGATGAAACCGGAGGGCAGCGCGAGAATCAGGCCGGTGATGGCAAAAACCGACATCAACAGGCCTGCGCTGCTGACCGAGATGCCCAGCGCGTCCATGATGACGGACATGATGGGCGGGATCTTGAACTGGTTGAGGGGTGCGGCAACGCTGAAGAGCAGCAGTAGCACCAGGATCAGCCAGGCCGCCGCACCGGTATTGAAGGTGCGCGTGGAAGTGCGGGTTGTGCTCTGGGTCATGAAGGCACCTCTGAGCCGTCAGTTACAAAGAGCACAGAGATGCGGGCTGAATTCACGATCTCTGTGCTCTTTGTGATGTATCGGTGATGCTTGTCAGTCGCTAAGCGCGGCAGCTTTCGAGCATTGCGCGCATGTTTTCCGGCTTGCAATGATCTACCACTGCGCCGGGCGAGAGGACGAAGCCGCCGTCGCCGGCTACATCGTCGATCAGTTTCTCGCAGTACGCCCTGACCTGGTCCGCAGTGCCGGTGGACAGGAGCGATGCCGGCACGTTGCCGCCGAAAGCCTGCCAACCGCCCCAGCGCTTCTTGACCTCGAGCATGTCGGTCTTGTCGAAGATCCACAGGGTCGAGCCCGTCGGGATGTCAGGATCGCCCCCGATGACGTCGATGCGCTGGTTGTAGCCGCCCTCGACGAACAAGTAGGGCACCGCGCCGCCCTCGACCAGGCCTATGATGACCTGTTTGAGCTGCGGCCAGTAGAAGTTCTTGAAGTCCTTGTCCGACATGAAGCCGTCTGCACCCTTGTGGAGCGGCATGAACACGAACGGCGCCTTGGCGTTCGCGACCCCGCGCAGGCCGGATGAGATGGCGAGCGGGACGAGGCGCTCCATCGCCGCGAGCACCTTCTTGGGCTGGCGGAACTTATCGAGCATGACCGCGCGCGTGCCGCGCAAGGTGTCGCCCAGCGTGTCGAACGGCGCTTTGCACGCGCCGCCGATGAACGCGGGGAGGCCGTGCTTGGCAATGGAGGCGCCGTCGGTCGCGCCGACGAAGCCGGCCCACTTGAGCGCCTCTCGGCCCGCCTCCAGCATGGTTTCCCACGCCTTGACCGCAGGCGGGAGACCCGCACCGATCATGTAACCGCCCGTGAAGGGCAGCTCGACTACATCCGTCATCGGCCCCAAGGTGGACCAGCCGGAGAGCCCATTGAAGACCCTCGGCAGGTAGTAGCGCATGAAGAAGTCGGTCGGGTCATTGATCAGGAGATCATACTCATCGGCCTTCATGAACTCGCCTTCGAGCGCCTGGTACGACGACCTTGGATCCACGCCGTGGCCCGGCCACTGGTAGAGCTTGTAGTCCAGGATGTCGAACAGGGGCCCCGAGCCGGCCATGCCGCAGCTCACCACGGTGTCGGTCTGGAAGTCGTCGTTGTACTTCTTGAACGCGTAGCTCATCTTCTCGTAGTCGTACATGCCTTCTTCCGTCGTGATGCCGGCATGCAGAAACGGGTGAATGCCCGAGGTCATCAGGAAGGGCACGCGCACCGGCTTCTTGAGCTGGATGACATCCTTCCAAATCTGGGTGCGCTCTTTGTAAGCCCTTTCGGCCTCCGGCGTAGCAAACTGGATCGGCTGCGAGGCCCATGCCTCGAAATTGGCATCGAACTTCTGCTCACGAGTTGTCATCTTGGTTTCTCCTTCGTTGACGGCCTAGGCGATCCAGCCCTTAGCCAGCGACACTGCGGCCATCGCATCCGCACCGAATGCATCCGCTCCCGCATACTTGCACACCTGCTCGTCGACCGTGCCGCCGCCCACCATGATCTTCACCTGGTCGCGCAGCCCAGCCGCCTTGATCGCCCCCACCGTCTCCTTCATCGAGTCGAACGCCAGCGTCAGGAACCCGCTCAGCGCCACTACCTGCGGCTTGACCTCGGCTATCTTCTCCACGAACGCCTGCGCCGGCACGTCGATCCCCAGATCATGGACCTCGAAGCCGTTGACGTCCAACATGAACACCACGATGTCCTTGCCGATGTCGTGAATGTCGCCCTTCACCGTGCCGACGATCACCTTGCCCAGCTTCTTGACGTCCGCCTGGGCCGAAGTCATGTGAGGCTTCACCTCGGCCGAGATCCCCTTCAGCATCTCGCCCGCCAGGATCAGCTCCGGAATGAAGTACTCCCCTGCTTCGAACCGCTTGCCGACGATTTCCATCGCCGCCCGGCAGTCGTCCAGGATGACCGTAGGCGTCGCACCGCGATCCAGCAACTCCCTGGTCAGTGCCAGCGCGCCTTCCTCGTCCATGTCTGCAATCGCATTGATCAACTGTTCCGACATCTGTACGCTCCTTTGGCTAATATTGTAACCGAAAAAACCGTTTCCCTTTGTTCCGACCTAATACACGCCGAACTCACGGGTGGCGTCCACCCAGGCGCGGACGTTTTCGGGCTTGCTGCCCTCCATTTCGCCCACTTCAGTGCTCATGATGAAGCCGCCGCCCTTGCCGACGACCTCGCACAGCTTCCTTGTGTAATCGCGCACCTGCTCCACCGTGCCGCTTTGCAGCAGCGAGTTCTTCATGCCGCCGATGATGCACAACGTATCGCCGGCAACCTCTTTGACCTTGAAGATGTCGCTGTTCTGGAACATGCCCGCGGTCTTGCCCTTGGGCAGCTCGGCCAGGTAGTGCAACCGTTGATTCCAGACACCCTCGTAGAAGGGGATGGGGTATATGCCGTTATCCACCAGCTTGACCATCATCTCCTTGAGTTGCGGCCAGTAGAAGCGCTCGAACTGCGCAAGCGACATGAAGCCGTCGGAGCCGCGATGCAGTGGGATGAAGCAGTTCTTCAGGCCAGTCGCCTTGGCGAAGTTGAGAGCATACTCAAGCTGAAAGTCCAGGACGATGCGCTCAGCAGCAAGCAGCTTCTCGGGCCGGCGGATCATGTCGAGCATGATGCCGCGCATGCCGCGCAGCGTGTCGGACATGAAGTCGAACGGCGCCTCAACAAGGCTGCCTGCCAGGTAGTGAGGAGGGAAGCCCAGGGCGATCAACCGGCCCACAGACTCGCCAGTTTTCGCTGCGTCTTCCGCGGCCACCTGCATCGCCTTGCCCAACGCCTTCAACGCGGACTGCATGGGCGGGGTCGCATACATCGGGAGGTTCCCCAGGAAGTAATGGCCGAACGCCCACAAGCTGAAGGGCGGCAAGGATGCCAGGGGTTCCAGCTCGGCAAATGCGCGCGGAAGATAGGTGCGCAGCGCCCAGTCGGAAGGATCACGCAGAAAGGCGTCGTAATCCTCGCCTTTCATGAATTCGTGCTCTACGAACTGGAAGGATCCCGTGGCAGGCAGTCCGTAGCCGGGCCACTTGGTCATCCGATCGCCCAGCGCCAGGCTGGGCCGTGGATTGTTGAACAGGCCGAAGATCGCATCCGGTTGAAAATCGAGAGCGACCTTTTCCAGGAGTTCCTGGGCCTTCTCGCTGTTATCCTGCTGTTCCTGATGTGTGACGCCGCCGTATTCGGCCAGGAAATAGCCTGCGCCCATGTTGACCGGGATGCGATCGGGCTGCTTCAGTTCCAGTGCATCCTGGATGCGCTTGGCACGCTCGGCGCACAACTGCTCGGTGCTCTTGCCTGCATCGAGTTTCTCGGTAAAAGGCATCGCAGTCATGTCAGTTTGCTCCTAAATCCAGCCCTTGGCTAGCGACACTGCGGCCATCGCATCCGCACCGAATGCATCCGCTCCCGCATACTTGC
>CAYLZG010000038.1:0-1152 GCA_964387985.1 uncultured Anaerolineales bacterium
CCATCGCTCTCATCATGCGGCAGTATAGCGGGGCTGACAGGCTGCGTCAAATGATCGCTGCGCTTGCGGCCCATTCGCGGGTATAATCACGCCATGACCGTGACGCAACACAGTGCAACCA
This sequence comes from uncultured Anaerolineales bacterium, assembly GCA_964387985.1. GTDB lineage: Bacteria > Chloroflexota > Anaerolineae > CG2-30-64-16 > CG2-30-64-16 > JALOOB01. Next base: position 122 of record CAYLZG010000038.1, read on the forward strand.
TCATCGAGCGGCGAACGGCCGGCCCGGCGGTGGAGCTGGTGCTGGCCGAACCGGAGCTAAGTCGCCTGCTCCGTCCGGGCCAGCCCGTGCTCGTCAAGGCCGGCCCGGGGATCGCGCCCTACCTCCGCCGCACGCTGTATCCCATTGCGCTGGATGAGGAAAGCTTCACGCTGCGCATCCCGCCGTCCGCGGATTGGGGCGATGCCTGGCTGCGGACCGCACCCGTGGACGCGACCGTCGACTGCCTCGGCCCGGTCGGCGTGGGGTTCAGCCTCGATCCGCGCGTGCGCAACCTGCTCTGCGTGGGAGAGGGCGAAGCCGCGTGGCGCCTGCTGCCGGTGGTGCAGTGGGCTGACGCGGCCGGCCTGTCCGTGACCCTGGTTGTGGCCGCGAAGAGCATGCGCGGCGCGCTGCCGGCAGGGCGGCTGCCGGCCGGGGTTGAATACCAGGTGGTCACGAGCGACGGCCGGCCGGATGTGGTGCATCCGCTTATGTCAACTTTATCCGACCTGCTGCCGTGGGCGGAAGCCATGTGCGCGGCCGCGTCCCTCGAAGCCTACGGTCCGCTTGCCGAGACCGTGGCAGCCGCGCGTTTCACGTTGGCGCGCGGCTTTGCCCAGGTCATCTATCCCATGCAGTTCCTGTGCGGCACGGGCGCGTGCCAGGCGTGCGTGGCAGACGTGGCAGGTGGCCGGCGCCGCGTCTGCCTGCGCGGGCCGGTGTTCGACCTGGTGGATTTGAAGGGGTAAGATCCGGGATCTCAGCCCCAGCTCGCCAGCTAACGATCGTGCGCCAGGGCAACCTGCCGCTCGATCCACGGGTAGGTCTCCGCGATCCCGTCCCGCAGCGAATAGCGTGCGCGCCAGCCCAGCGAGTAGATGCGCGCGTTGCTGAAGTTGCGCGACTGCACGCCCACCGGGCCAGGGATGTATTCGACGTTGATCTTCTTGCCGGCCACGCCGGCCACGATGTCGATCAGTTCCCGGACCGAGTAGTACTCGGGGCAGCCGATGTTCACCGCGCCTTCGAGA
>CAYLZG010000038.1:1169-6901 GCA_964387985.1 uncultured Anaerolineales bacterium
GCTCCCATCGGGCGCCTCAGCCACCTTGCGGCACATCGCAGCAGGCGCCTTCTCGCGGCCCCCGGTCCAGGTGCCCTCCGGGCCGTAGCAGTTCTGGAAGCGGGCAATCCGCACCTGCATGCCATGGTGCCGTCCGTACGCCTGCAACATGCGCTCCGAATAGAGCTTCTCCCACCCATATTCGTTGTCCGGGTTTGCGGGCACTGCCTCGGCCTCGGTCATCTCCGGCTCGCCGGGCTTCATGTCCCGGTAGACGCAGACCGACGACGAGAAGAAGTAGCGCGGCACGCCCAGCTCGGCTGCCGCGTGCGTCATGTGAACGTTGATCAGCACGCTGTTGTGCATGATCTCGCACTCGGCCGAGTGGATGAATCCCATCCCGCCCATGTCCGCGGCCAGCTGGTACACCTCGTCGAACGTGCCGTCGCCCAGCGTCAATGCCGCGCGGCAGTTCGCCGGCTCACGCAGGTCCAGCACACAGAACTCGTCGGCCGCGGACGGGGCAAACTCGTGCTCCTTGATGTCCACGCCGCGCACCCAATAGCCCTCAGCCTTCAGCTTCTTGACCAGGTGTCCGCCGATGAAACCACCCGCTCCACCTACGATTGCTTTTTTCATGCATTTCTCTCCGCGCGTGCGATAGCCAACGCAATGGCTGCTGCTGTCAGAACCATGTCGACCTGCTCGTCCTTCATCGTGGGATACAACGGCAGGGTCGCCTCCCGGGCCGCCAATCTCTCGGTGACCGGCAGAGACACGCCGGGATAGCGGCCCCGATAGTAGGTGAACTGATGGACCGGCGGGTAGTGGATGCTCGTCTGAATCCCCGCATCGCGCATCGCATCCATGAACGCCTGGCGGTCCGCATCCTCCGGAAGCAGGATTGGCAGAATATGGTGAGAGGATTCTCCCGGAGCACGGACAAAGGGCAGTTCGATACCTCGAAGGCCGGCGCCGGTCAATCCCCGCCAATAGCGGCCGGTCAGGGCGCGGCGGCGGGCGTTGCCCTGCGAAAGCTTGCCAAGCTGCACCAGCCCCAGCGCCGAACGAATCTCGTCGATGCGGTAATTATATCCGAGTTCCACCACATCGTAGGTGGAGGCGTGCCCGCGATGGCGATCCCAGGTGAGCGTGGTCATGCCATGAGACCGCAGCAGCTTGATCTTCTCTGCGATCTCGGCCCGGTTGGTGACCACCATCCCGCCCTCTCCCGTGGCCAGGTTCTTGTTGGAGAAGAAGCTGAAGCAGCCAACGTCGCCCCACGTGCCCAGCGCCCGCCCCTCGAGCGTCGCTCCGGGTGCGTGCGCAGCATCTTCGATCACCGCCAGCCCGTGACGCGCGGCAATGTCGAGGATCTCGGGCATGGAGCAGGGATAGCCGCCGTAGTGAACCACGATGATGGCCCTGGTGCGGGGCGTGATCTGCCTTTCGATGTCCTCCGGCGAAATGTTCAAGTCGCGGGGACCGGTGATGTCGGCGAAGCGCACCCCGGCATTCGCGTACAGCACGGCATTCGCGGTGGCGACGAACGTCAGCGAGGGGACGATCACCTCGTCTCCCGGTCCGATCCCGAGCGCCAGGCACGCCAGGTGGAGCGCCTCGGTCGCGTTGGAGACGGCCAGCGCGTGCCGGGCGCCGGTAAACCGGGCAAACGCGGCCTCGAACTCCTGGGTCACCGCACCCATCGTCAGCCAGCGGCGCCGGATCACATCGAGCACGGCTGCCTGTTCATCTGGGCCGTAGTCCAGGTCTGCCAGCGGAACTCGCCACTTCATAGTGCCCTCATTTCCTCATGTGTCGCTCACGGTTGAATGTTCTTCAGCGCACTTGGCTCGTAACAGACGCCGGTTTCCAACCGGCGGCGACAGGGCGGGCGGTTACTGCACCCCCAGGAGCAAGGGCTTCAGCTGCTCGAAGTCCTTGACCGCCTGCTCGTAATCCTCGAACCGGCCCAGGTCCATCCAGTAGCCGTCGAACGGATAGCTCATGACCTTCTCCTCCGCGCCGACCAACCTCAGCACGAGGTCCGGGAAGTCCAGGTGCTCGCGGTATCCGATGCGGGAGAGGACGCGGGGCTCAAAGACATAGATGCCCATGCTCACGGTGAACTCGTAGGTGGGCTTCTCCATGTACCCGACGACCTCGCGTTCGCTGCTCGTGCGCAGGACGCCAAGATCGATCTTCACCTTCTTGACGTAGGATGCGATCGTTGCGGCCGCGCGGCTGTTGCGATGGCTCTCGATCAGGTCCGGAAAGTGCAGCGAAGTCAGGACATCGCCGTTCATGACCAGGAAGGTGTCATCCAGGCCGTCCAGGAGCGAAAGCGGCCCCGCGGTGCCGAGCGGCTGGTCCTCGAAGCTGTAGGAGATGTTCAGTCCCAGCCGGCTGCCGTCCTGGAAGAACGCCTGGAGCAGCCCGGCCGAATACCCCACAGCCAGGGTCACCTCATCGACGCCGTATCGCTTCAATTGCCTGAGCAGGATCTCCAGGATCGGCATATCGTCGCCGATCGGCATGAGCGGCTTGGGCAAGACCTTCGTGTATGGAGCCAGGCGGCTCCCCTTTCCGCCTGCCAGTATGACCGCCTTCATCAGATGCCTCCCCTACAGTTGGTATTGCTCAGGTCGATACAGGCTCAAATGCGCGGAGATCCACTCGATCGTCTCCCCGAGCCCCTGCCGCAGGCTGACGCGCGGGGACCAACCGAGGCGATCGCGCGCGCGGCTGTTGTCCGAAAGCAGGCGCTGCACCTCGCTCTTGCCGGGCCGCAGGCGCACCGGCGCCACCTCGATCTCCTTCTGGATGCGGAGCAGGGAGAGGATTTCGGCCGCCAGGTCCCCGATGGAGATTTCGCTTCCCACGCCCAGGTTGAACGTCTCCCCCTCCACGCCGGGCGCCTGCGCTGCGGCCAGGAAGCCAGCAACGGTATCCGCAACATACGTGAAGTCGCGCCGCGCATGGAGGTTGCCCAGGCGGATCACATCCTGGGTCAGCGCCTGCGTGATGATGGTCGGGATCACTGCCCGCGCAGATTGGCGCGGGCCATAGGTGTTGAACGGGCGCACGGTGACCGCGGGCAGATCGAACGCGCAGTAGAAGCTCTCCACTAGCTTGTCCGCGCCGATCTTGCTGGCCGAATAGGGCGACTGCCCCTGGAGCGGGTGGCTCTCGTCGATCGGCACCCTCAGCGCGGTGCCGTACACCTCGCTGGTGGACGTGTGCACGATGCGGCGCACACCGTTCTCGCGGCCGGCCAGCATGACGTTCAAGGTGCCCAGCACATTCGACTGCACCACTTCCACCGGATGCACGTAGGAGTAGGGTATCGCGATCAGGGCGCCCAGGTGAAAGATGGTGTCGACGCCCTGGCTGGCTGCCAGCAGGGCCGGCAGATCGCGCAGATCGCCCGCGATGACCTCGATGTCCGGGCGAAGCTCCCGGGGCGCCAGCGAGAGCAGCCCTGAATCGCCGCGCGAGTTGTAGCGGACAAAGGCCCGGACATGTGCGCCGCCGGCTGCCAGCGACTCCACCAGGTGGCTGCCGATGAACCCCCCTGCGCCGGTCACCAACACCTGCCTGCCTTGCCAGGAACCGGTCATCGGACTTCAACTCCGTTCGCATCCTGCATCATGGATGCCAGGTGGGGCGCGGAGCGTCGCGCGTAGCAGTGAAGACAGTCAAGATCGGCGTTATCCCCTGGCTTACTTCCGGGCATACGCGCGGGTGGCTCGCCACGGCACAGGCGGCTCAGCGAATCGACGATGTCGGGCATCACGACCAGCCTGGCCTTGGCAGATTGGCACACCTTCAGAATGGAGCGCTGCTGCTCGGAGGTGATGCGCCGGTCGGCCAGGATGATCACCCGGATATTCAGCTGGGGCACCAGCCTCGGAATATCGTTGCGGGTGCCCACGACGCGAACGCCGTGGACGCGCATTCCCTGCTCGAGCACGTCGTCGTCCACGAATCCAACCACCTGGAACTTCTGCGAATTGTCGGGCTGGTCCAGGACCCACGCCGCCTGCCGGGCCGTATAGCCGGAGCCGACGATGAGGACGCGCTCGGTGGCGCCGAGCGCACGCACCCGCCTGCGGGTGATGTAGCTGATGGCGCCGGTTGCCAGGCGGCCCCGGTATCTGAACGCCACAAATCCGAAGAGGGCGAGCACCGACGAGATCGCGATCAGGCCGAGCGGGAACAGGCGGAGCATGAGGTTGCCCGTGAACGCGAGCAGGGCGGCCACCGCCCACGCGACCACGAGATCGTAGGCATCTTCGGGCGCGGCCTTGGGCCAGACGACGCGATGCGCGCCGATCAGCGCACCCGTGATGCCGAAGAGGAGCGCAAGCGCAACAGCCGCGCCGAAGGACTTCGCCCAGCCCACGTTCAGGGGTTCGTAGATGCGCCAGATGACGCCGACGATGCCCACCGCAACCAGGGCAATGAGCGTATCGGCCACGAACCAGTTGATGTGCCGGTGCATGAGCCGGGTGACGGGACCGACGAACAGCAGCCTCTCGGGCGGCTCGTGGGAGCTGATCCTGGGCAGGATGATGTAGACGGTCCACAGCAGGGTGTCCATGTCCAGGCAGAACGAGTGATAGCGCACGTAGAGCTCATCCAGGCGCTGCTTGTCCGGAGCAAGCTCGCCGACGTACTGACGGAACACGTTGGCTGCGGTCAGCAGCCCCTCTTCGTTGTGGTAAAGGACGGATGCGGGGCTGGTGATGCCCGGGCGCACCGAGAGGATCTTGACGCGCGCCACGGCGGGCCAGCTCCGCACGATATCGGGATCCTCGGGCCGGGGCCCCACGAGGCTCATGTCGCCCACCAGCACGTTCCAGAGCTGGGGCAGCTCGTTCAGCTTCGTATCGCGCAGCCAGCGTCCCAGCGGGGTCACGCGCGCATCGTCGCGCGCGGTCAACTTGGGCCCCGAGTAGCTGGCCTTCGTCTCGTACATGGTCCGGAACTTCAGGATCTTGAAGGGCTGCCCGTTTCTGCCCATGCGCGTGCCCCGGTAGAACACCGGTCCCGGCGAATCACGTTTGATCCAGATGGCGATGAGGACGAACGCGGGCGCGAGCCAGATCAATGCCAGCAGCGAGATAACGATGTCGGACGCCCGCTTCATCGGTCCGCTGCGCCAGATGCGATAGCTGGCGACCCGCGAGATGCGCCTGGCACTCCTCTCGGTCATGATGAGTCCTCCCGAGACACGTTCAGGCCGGTGGCTGGTCGATCTTCTCCAGCCATTCCTCTCTCCAGAATAGTACACAACAACGATCGCAGGGACCAAAGTCCGCGGTGCCCTGGCAGACCACGCCATCGAGGAGCACGATGCCCTTCGATGTCTTGACCGTCAGATCACGCTCGTCGACGAATCGCAGCAGCGGCTTGAGAACGCGCTGCGTCGTGCCGCAGTACTGGACCTGCTCCGGCATGAAGGTGCATCCCCGGAGCTGCCGCCAGTGGTTGAGCGTGGCTTCGATCTCCGCCTTGGATCGCACGCGCACCAGGTCCCCGGCCGCCAGGTGGGTCACGGTGTCGCTGGCCGGTCGGACCAGGGGGAGCTCGGGCTGGCCCCGGATCCGGCTGAACCAGTTCATCAGGTCGTTCGTGCGTTTCTTGAACCGGCGTTCCGTCTTCGGGCTCATCCGGCGGCGGATCATCAGCTTGATGCGCCGTGCGAGCGACTGGGGCGGCATGACAGCAGGCCCCTGCGCGATGCCCTG
>CAYLZG010000038.1:6911-28904 GCA_964387985.1 uncultured Anaerolineales bacterium
GCAGGGAATCTGGCAGTCCTCGGTGGTTTCAGCTAACTTCATGTTGGATATCCCCCCTCTGGATTCACTGGGTCGCTGGCAGATTCCCCCGTCTCGGCAGCCGGCCCCAGGGCCGGCGCCGGGTCAGTCGATGGCGGCCGGACTCCGGCCAGGCAGGCCGGCCACTCTTGTTCCTCCGCTGCGCGCCTGCCCCCCAGGTGAAAGCGCAACATGCCTTCGGCCTTGGCCAGCAGGGGCGACTCTTGCGGTCGCCCCGCAGACGCGCGGTCGCCCCTATCGCGGTCGAGCCGCCGGAGCAGGAACGCATGCGACCTCTCCGTCGCCAGCGGCCGGAACAGCGGGTGGAAGACCACCCGCTGGCGCACCGGGACCGGCTGCAGTCCCATGCGGAACTTGAATTCGTCCACGCTCTCCGGAGCATCGAGCGATTGGAGGGTGAAGAAGAGCTCGGCCACACCCTCCCGCGCCAGCAGGTCGCAGCTCACGGTATAGAACAGCGCGTTGTTGACGTGCTCGCGCAGGAACCTGGAATGGCTCAGCGCGTAGGGAACGCACCACCGGTCGTCGACGCGGGCCGTCAGCAGCGCCGCGGCCAGCTCGCCGTCGCAGATCGCGCCCCAGGCCTCGAATCCTGGCAGGCCCTCCGCGGCCCGGCAGATGCGCTGCCACTCCGCCTGGTCCATCGACCTGGTGCGCTCCTGGCGCGCCAGCGTGTCGGCCTGCAGGCTCCAGCCTTCCTCCGCCAGCCGCTCGAACGTGATGCGTTCCACCCCGAACCGGCTCAGGCCGCGGCGCACGCCGTTGCGGGCCTGGGAGCGCAGCATCTCGAGGGTGTACGGAGGGCGCAGCACGACATGGTAGCTCACCTTGCCCTGCGGCGCATGGAGCGGCGTCGAATAACGCAGCGCGGCAATTCCCCGGGTCAGGAGCAGGCTTCGGATCTCACTCTCCGCCGGCTCGATCAGCCAGTGGTAAGGAAAGGCCTGCAGGACGCGCGGCCCGGCATCGTACCAGTAGCTGCTCGCGGTCCGAACGACCTTGTGGCCCTGGCGCCTCAGCCATTCTGCAAAGGTTTCGGCGTTCATCGCGCTCCGGCTCCTTCGCGGCACAATCTGGCCAGCAGATCCTCGAATGCATCGACGCAGCCTGCCCGGGAGTACCGGCCTTCGAGCAGCGAGCGCCCGTTCTGCCCCATTTCGACCAGCTTGTCGCTCCGCCCGCGCAGGGCCACCAGCGCATCTGCCAGAAGCTCGGGACGCCCGGGCGGCACGACGACGCCGCAGCCTGCATCATCCACCAGCTGCGCCAGATCGCTGTCCGGTGGCGCCACTGCCAGGATCGGCCTGGCGCTGGCCATGACGTTGAAGACCTTGCTCGGCAGGGAGGACGAGGCCGAATCATGGTTCAATGTCACGAGACCCACATCCGCTGCGGCCAGCATCTCGGGAAAAATCTCTCGGGGCTGGTACGGCAGGAACATGACGTTCGTGAGCCGGGCCTCGCGGGCCGCAGCCTCCAGATCGTCCTTCTTGACCCCCTCGCCGATGAGAACAAAGCAGATGCCATCCTTGTTGGCCGGCGGCTCAGCCGGCGCCAGCAGCTTCGCGGCGCCGAGCACATCCTCCAGGCAGGAGGTCAGCCCCAGGTTGCCCGCGTACATCACCACGAACTTCCCGGACAGGCCGAGCCGGTGGCGAAAGCCGTTCTCCTTGGGCAGGGGCCGCACCACGTCAGGGTCTGCCCAGACGGGGATCAGGGTGATCTTCTCCGGTGGCACGCCCTTGCGCTCCAGGTTCTTCCGGAAACTCTCCGAGATCACCGACACATGGGTCGCGTGCCGGTACAGGAAGCGCTCTATGGCCGAGAACAGCCCGATCAGGCGCTGGTTGCGCAGCACGCCTGCCGCGACCGCGGCGTCGGGATAGAGGTCCTCCAGCACAAGCACCCAGGGCACCCGCCACAGACGGCCCAGCAGCCAGGCCGGCAGGCCCAGGGGCAGCGGCGGCGAGTAGTTCACGACGATGTCCGGCTTGCCGGCGAACAACCCGCCGTAGAAGGCCGTCGCACTGTAGGTGCCATAATGCAGCAGCCGCGGCCAGACCGTCTTGCGCGGCGAGATGTAGCTCCAGGTTCGCACCACCCGCACGCCGTCCAGCCACTCGACCTGGTACGCCCGGTAGTTGGGCGCGCCCGTCACAAATGTGACCTCATGCCCCCGCTTGACCAGGTCGGTGGCGAGTTCGGTGATGAGCACCGCACCGCTGATATCCTCCGGCGCATAGAGCTGCGCCATGAACATGATGTGCATTGGCCTCAGTCTCCGCCTGCATTTCCCCTGTGAATCGTCATGCCCGTCCCAAACCTGCCGCCACCCGCTCGTGAAATCTTACCAGGTCAGGCACCCCCGCGGCGCCCCACACCTGCCGCCACCTGCTCGTGGAATCTGACCAGGTCGGGCACGCGCGCGTCCAGGTCGTGGCGCTCCAGGGCGCGGCGGCGGCCGGCAAGGCCCATCCGCGTTCGCTCCCCCGCGTCTTCGATCAGCCTGGCCAGCGCGGCTGCCAGCGCGCCGGGTTGGCCAGGCGGCACCAGGAGCCCATTCTCCCCGTCGACGATCAGATCGGGGATCCCTCCCACGTGGGTCGCGACCACCGGAATGCCGGCAGCCATGGCCTCGATCAGGGAGACAGGCATGCCTTCGTGATAGGATGGCAGTACGAAGAGATCCGTGCCCGCCAGGCAAGCCACTTTGTCGGCCGCGTAAACGGGCGGCCGGATATTAACCCTGTCCCCAAGCGCATACTCGTCGATCAGCTTCCGAACCTCCTCCGGTCCGCCCGAGTGCAGCGCCTCGCCCCTGAACTCGATCTGCCACGCCGCCGCGGGAACGAGGTGTGTGAGCTGACGGGCGGCCTCCACCATATCGAACGAACCCTTGTCGCGGCCGATGTGCCCGAGCAGCAACATCTTGACGGCGTGATCGCCCTCAACGGCGCGCGGCCGCGGCAGCTGGCGATAGGGCTTCAGGTCGATCGAATTGGGCAGATATTCGACCAGGCAGCCGGGCAGCCACTCCCTGATGGCCAGCCATTCCCTGGACAGGGCGATCAGGCCGTTGCAGCCGCGAAGAATCAGCCGGCTGTAGGCCCGCCACAGGCGGTTGCCCTGCAAGAGCGTCGCGTAACTGCAATGCGGCGCCAGCACCACGCGCGCTCCCAGCGCCCTGGCCAACACCATCGCGATGCTCTGCTTGAAGAAAGAGACCCCCCACGCGGTCGCAATATGGACCACCTGGGGCTTGACTCGCAGCAACAGCGCGACCAGGTTGCGATAATATCTCAGCGTGGAACCGAAATTGCCCTGGCTGATCCGGCCTGCCTGCGAGCAGCTGAACTCGCCCGGATGATTATCCACGTAGAAGACCTGGAGTGCGCCGGCAAAGCGCGACCTGAACAGATCGTCGTACAGCGTGGCGATCCCGCCCCAGGGCTCGCCCAGGTGCGTCGACACCACGACCCGGGTTCGCCCGTCCATGGCCTCCGCGCCCGGCCCCGTCAACAGTACGGGCGCAAGATCTTGCGCCCCTTCCGCGGCCGCGATCGGCTCCTGCCTCTGCACGGTCATCACCTCAGCAGCCACCTACCAGCACGCGTTCGTACTGTTCCACGGCAGTCTCCTCCTCAAACCGCAGCCAGCTCTCACGAGGCGGTCTCGGATTCCTCCCATCGAGCGAGGCCTCAATGGCCCCAGCCAGGGCACGCACATCTCCCACCGGCGCCAACAGCCCGTACCGGCCGTCTGCCAGGATCTCCCGGGGCCCGCTCGGACAATCGGTGGCCACGACCGGCGATCCGCAGAAGAGCGCCTCGATCAGGACGCCGGGCAGGCCCTCCCACCGGGATGAGAGCACGAAGACGCCCGCGCGGGCCATGTACGGACACGGGTTGTCGACAAACCCGGGAAGGCTCACGTCCTGTCCGAGGCCCAGCTGCGCCACCAGCGACTCCAGCGCCGGTCGCTCGTCACCCTCGCCCAGGATCAGGAGTCGCGCCGGGCGGGCATGTCGCACGATCTGGAAGGCCCGGATCAACGCCCCGAAGTCCTTCTGTGCGGAGAGGCGGCCCACGCCCAGCACCACGGGCGGCTCTCCCGCCGCGAACCAGGGATGGTCGACCGCTGCTCCCGCCCTCTCTCTGAGCCGGGGCGTCACAATCGGGTTGTAGATGACCCGCACCTGCTCGCTGGGAACCCCCGCGACCCGCACCAGGTCATCCGCCACACCCTGGGAGACGGCCACGACGCTGTCGGCCCACGGGTAGAGGCGCCTGACCAGGAGCGGCATGAGCCGCATGCGAAGGTCCCCGCGGAATCCTTCTGCTTCGCTCGAAAGCGTGTTGCGTTCGCTCACCACCAGCCGCAACGACGCCCGCGACAGGCGCCGTGCCAGGATGGCGACGATGTTCGCATATAGGATCGAGAGGAGCGCTGCGGGCCGCTCGCGGTTCAGGTAGCGCACGAGGGGCCCCAGGCTCATCAGCACCCGCGGCGCCCGGAGATCCACCACGCGAACCTGCGCGGGCACGTCGGCCAGGAACGAGCCGCGTGCGCGCGCCAGCACGAGATCGACCGCGTGTCCGCGATCGACCAGCCCGCCGGCCAGGTTCAGCATGGAGCGTTCAGCTCCTCCGAACCGCATATCGGGAGCGAAGATGGCCACCCGGGTCGCTGACGTATTCATCTCTCCCTTACGATGCCTCTTTGCGCGGCGCGGTCCCGATCGCGGCGCGGATGCGGCGGACGATGCGGCGCCGCTGCGGGCCAGACAGGCCAAGGCCGAACGCCACAAGGAGCGCCACCAGGACCGTCACACCCGCCCCCACGAGCAGGATGAGCCATCCCCCCAGGCCGGACAGGTGAGCGGCCGGGAACAGGCGCGCCAATCCGAGCGATGCCGCGAAGAGCAGGACCATCACCAGGCCCGGCCGGATCACGCCCTTCAACTGCGAAATGGGCCGCAATCCCAGGAAACGACCGACCAACACGGGATAGCCGATGCTGAGGATCGCCCGACCCGCGATGATTCCCACACAAAGCCCGCTCACCCCCAACTTGTAGTAGCCGACCAGCACGCCGGATGCGACGATCGCCAGGACAACCGACAGCGCGCCCAGCAGCACCTTGCGCCTGAGATCGAGGGTCAGATCGATGATGCTGGCATCATTCCGAATCAGCACGAACTGGCAGGCGACGATCACGATCAGCAATCCGGGCATGGCGCCGGCGTAGCGATCTGCGCCGACCCAGAGATCGAGAAACGGCCGGTTCCAGAGCAGGATCGCCGATCCCATGGCGGCCAGCGCCAGCCAGGTAAGAGCCATGATCTCGCCTCGCACCTGGCTCGCCCGCTGCCGGTCGCCGGAGCCGATGCTGGCTCCCAGCCCGGGAATGATGCCGAACACAGCCGTGCCCACGATGGCGACCACGGTCTCGGGCGCGTATTTGGTCAGCGTGTAGGAGGTCACCGATTCGATCGAATTCAGGAAGCCCAATACGATGACATCGCTGGCCGTCATCAGCTTCATGATGAGATTCCACGCCACAAACCAGATGCTCAGGCCCAGAAACTGCCGCGTGACCTCGGACGATGGCCGGGCCACCCCAAACCAGGGGGTGTACGACCGCGCGACCAGGGCGAACAGCAGGCCAGTCAGCAGGGTGCTCGCCAGCGCGGCCGCGGCTACGCCGGTGATCCCCAGGTCGAGAAGCAAAGCCAGCCAGGTAAGCCCTCCGCCCACGAAGACCAACACGGTGGACCATCCCATGCGCTTGTAGCCCTGGTTCTCCCCCTGAAGGACCGCGCGCGGCAGCTCGGCCACATCTCCCGCGGCCAGGTTCGCGAAGAGTAGCACCGTGGCAGCACGCACCTGCCAGAACAGCTCCGCAGGCGTGCGCAGCCAGAATGGCGCGAACCAGGCCAGGATCCCGCCCAGGACACCCAGGAGCGGCAGGAACAGCACCCAGATGGCCAGCGCGCTGCCCACCCAGCGCCGCTTCAATTCGTAGTCGGTCGAGGCCTGCTGGTTTGCCAGGATCCATTTCAGCGCCTGGGTCGGTCTGCCGCCAGCCGGAGAAATATACCCGACCAGGCGGTTGAGCATCTGCCATACGCCGTAGAAGTAGTCGCCAAGCCCTCTCACCATCAACGGCGTGACGATGAACACCACGATGAAGTGGGCAGCATAGTCCAGGGTCGCGGCCGCGGCGTTCAGGGACGCCTTCTTCGTCAGGCTCCCGTCGCCGAAGAACCTCGAAAACAGCCTTGACTCGCGGACGCCTCTAGTGGTTGCCATCCGTGCGCCCGCGCGGTTTCAACCCAAGCACGCTGCTCACCCGCTCGCATTCCTCATCGAGCGAGAGCTGCCCGGTATCGAGCCGAAGGATGTTGAGGTCGCTCCGTTCTGCGGTCATGACCGCGAATGCCCGCGCGTAGGCCTCCCGAAACCGGTCGAGATGGGTGAAGGCCGTCGCATCCGATTTCTCCTTGACGGCGTGCGACTGGGGGCGGGTGCGGATGCGCGGCACCAGGACGGAATTCGGCGCCTCGAGCCAGATCACCATGTCCAGGACATGGGCCCACTCCCGGTACATCCTGGAGCGCCACCCGTCAGCCCCCGGGCCGCTCAAGACACCGGCAAAGTCCACATGGGTGACGGTCAGGATGGAGATCGCGCCCTGATCGATGAAAAGGAACTCTTCGCCCTTCGGCGCCGGGCGCTGCAACAAGCGCTGCCAGCCGCGCAGGTTCACGACCCAGGCAACCTCGTCCCGGCCGAGCCGCCTTCCATCCCGGTGGGCCAGCAGTTCTGCAAAGGCCGGCAGCGACGCGAGGGTGTTCCAGGCGAAGTACGGCGCCTGGCGCGGATCGCGCCAATAGGGCTGGAAACGCCTGGCGGCGTTCTCGTAGCGCTCTGCGAGCGCACGGGCGAGCGTGGACTTGCCCGCGCCTGCCGGGCCCACAAGCTCGATGATCTTCGGCGTCGTCTTCATGCTCCCCCTATCGCCCCCTAAATCTGTGACCACACCACGGCCTGCAGCTCGGCGAAGACTTCCGCCTGCGTCCTGCCCCCATCGAGGACATGCGCGGGGGTCTGCCGCCAGTCGCAGGCCCACACCTGGCTCGAACGCGCCCGGACCGACTCAGCCGTCTCATCGGTCTTGCGAGCCACGCAGATATCGGGATCCACCCGCAGCACAACCAGCATGTCGGGCAGCGCGATCCCCCGGTAGTATCGCTCTTCCAGGTTCGCCAGCAGGCCGGTCAGCCGGCTGCTCCGCAGGTTGCCCGCGCTCCGCGCCACCTGGGGACCATCCATCGTGATGATCCCGGGCAGAGGATAGCGATCGCAGATCACCAGGCCGCCGTTGACGGCCAGGCGCCGCGCTCGCACGTAGGAGTGGTAACGATCGCGCGCGGTGCACACCGCGCGCAGCATGCCCGGAACGGCGCGTGCGGCGGCAGGCTGGCCTGCCGAGGGCGTTCCCTCTTCCGGGCGCTCGGCAAAGCCATAGAGGCCGAATATGCGGCCAAGCTTGAGCACGCCTCTGACCGCGATGGTCAGCGCGGACCAGCGGGGCTTGCCGAGATGGATCTGAGTGACGTCGAAGCATTGCGAGAGCCAGCGAGCCAGCGCCGCTGTCTGCGTCGACTTGCCCGAGCCATCACCGCCGACCACGGCAATCAGCTTGCCTCCCGCTGCCAGCCGCCGCCGCGGTGCATGCCCCCGCACGCGCCGCTGCACGGTCCATGCGAACGTGCGCCAGAGCCGCAGCCAGCCATCCAAGACCGCAGGACGGCGCGCGCAGGGTGCGAGACTGTTCTGGAGTTTTCGCCCGGCGTCGACGCGGGCCCATGGGGACCGTCCGGGTTCTAAGGCAGCCAGGCACGCTTCGAACACCGCCTCGTCCACGTACGGCAGATGCTCCGCCAGGATCTTCCGCACCTCAGCTTTGCCGGTCCGGGCAGCCAGGTAGGCCAGCTCCTGGCGCTCTTTGGCAGACAGGGTGCCCCGGCCGAGAAGCACCGCGTCCCACCCCAGGTGCTTGAGGGCCATCCGGATGACCAGCACCACGAACTCGAACGCAGGCGCAGGCACGCTGAATAGCCCTTCCTGCGTCGAGCTTGCCAGGTAGGCCTGCTCGACCGGCAGGCGGTAGTTCTTGGTCGTATCGTGACCCAGCACAAGCTGGTAGTGGGCATGGACATGAATCAGCCTGGCCGCGCCGGGATCCCAGCCATAGAAATCGCGGATCCCGGGAATCCGCCTTCCAAGGGGGAGCTCAGCTTCCTTGAACCCCAGCCGCCACAGAATCCCGGTGAACCGCTGCACGCTGCCGCGATCGACCAGGAGATCGAGATCGTTGTCTCCCGTGGCCGAGCGGGCCAGGGCATTGGTGCTCTTCCAGTGGCAGTAAACAACCCCTGCCTCGTGGAGCGCCCCCAGCAGCCTGGCGATCAGACCGAGCGCCACCTGTTCATCCATGCGTCTCGTCACCCCAATCATCCATCCGGCGCGGCCAGGAAAACATCCGTCCAGGCTGTGTGGGCTTGTAATCCGGCTACTTCGTGTCGAGCGATTCCAACCACGTCCGCAACGGGCCCCAACTCAGCCGGTAACGCGCGTAGTTGTACACAAGCTTCAGATACTCATCCTTCACGTACGACCTTGACTCTGCATCGACCCACCACCGGCGCTGATACGGCGACACCTCGAATGGCACAGGCGCCATGGCCAACTTCACGTCGGGCCCCAGGACCTGCCGGTAGAGCCACTGCGCGCGCCGCATATGATACGGATCGCTGACGACGATCACCGAGCGAACCGGCGCCGGGCTACGCGCCATGAACCCCTTCAACAGCACCGCTTCGTCATACGTGCTGGTGACCGGCGACTCGTCGATAACGACGCTTGCCGGATCCACGCCTTGCGCCGCCGCGCGTTCGGCGCCGTGCTGTCCATGGTAGTAGCCATGATAGGTGCACCAGCCACCAGTAAAGAATATTACATTACTATAGCCCTGTTTGTAAAGCTGGATGGCGTAGTCGGTGCGGTCGTCCGGGCCCGCGATGACATGAATCACACCGGCGGGCTCGAGTTCGTCCTGGATCACGAGAAAATCGCCGGTGGCGGTCAGGACCGGCTCCCACGCGGCCAGCAGCACACCCGCGATAGCCACTGCCGCTACAACGATCACGTTCCTTGCCCGCATCCTCGCCTCACCACGCCTCACAATGGAATATTGACACGTATCTTCGTCCCTTTGCCCACCTTGCTGTCCACCAGCACAGTCCCGCCCACCTGGCGGGCGCGCTCGCGCATCACGCTGAATCCAAAGCTGTTCTCATTGGGCGCCGGCGAGCTAAACCCGATGCCGTTGTCTGCGACGAGCAATGCGACTGCAGTGGGCGAATAGGTCAGGTCGACGTGCACGCGACTGGCCTGTGCGTACTTCTGGATGTTATGCAGCGCCTCCTGGCAGATACGCAGCACGGCGAGCTTGATCATTTGCGAGACAGGCTGCTCCTCTCCGGTCATAACAAAGTGCGTTTCGATCGGCATATCCTTGGCCAATTGCGCCAGTTCGGCCCGGATCAGCGCCTCCAGGTTCTCCTGGATCGTGATGTTGGGGCGCAGGTCCTGGACAGAACGTCGTGCCTCCGACAGCTTCTCCTTCGCGAGGATGCGGATGCGGCTCAGGATATCGTCAACCTCTTCGTGGCGGTCGTCTGCCAGTGCCTTCCTGGCTGTCTCGGTCAGCATGGAGATGCCGGCAAAGCCCTGCGCCAGCGTGTCGTGGATCTCCCGGGCAATGCGGTTCCGCTCGTCGACGACCGCCAGCTCGCGGAGCTCGTTATGCAGGCGGGCATTTTCGAGAGCCGTGCCCACCTGGTCGGCCAGCGGCCAGAGGGAGAAGAGATCCATGCTGGAGAAGGATCTGCCATGTCCATTGATGAGATCCAGCACGCCCAGGATGGACCTGCCGAGCTTGATCGGCACGATCATCCGGACCGGCTGGCGCTCTCCGTCCTGACCATCCACCTGATCCGGCGGGTCAGCCTGAGCCGGCAAAATCGTCGCGCTATCTTCGCTCGACAGGTAGTGCTTGCCGGTGATCGCCACGGTCTCCGCGTAGCACAGGCCCAGGAAAGGATACAGGTCGATGTCCTCATCGCACGGCATTTCGCTGAACTGAGCGGCCAGCGCCAGCTCGCCGGGCGCGCCCACGGCGAGGAAGATGCGAACGCAGTCGATCTCGAATGCCCGGGCAATCGTCTTTGTCACGTACGGCAGCAGTTCGTCTACATTAAGATACGAGCTGATCCGGCGGCTGAGCCTGTTGATCGAACGCAGCCGGTCGACGCGGCGCTGCTCCGCGCGGTTATACTCGTCGACCCGCTCCGCGAGCGTGATGATGCGCTGCCTGATTTCGCGGGAAGGCCGGAGGAACTCATCGATCGCGATCGTTGCAGCCACCACCAGCCCGTCTGGGGCGATCTGGCTGGGAAAGATGGGCGCGCAGTACATGTATTTCCGCTCGATCTGATCGCCGGGTCCGGGCCAGTCGTAATAACCATCGGCGTCCTCGGTCAGGCCGCGTTCTACGATCTCCCAGAACTGAGGATACACGAAGGCATGCCTGTGCAGATCCCGGTCGATGACCGCGGGATCGTGGTGAAAGAGGTTCCTGGCATGCGTGTCGTGGACGGCAGTGTAACCCGAGCGCCCGATCGTGGTCACAGCAATGGATGCCAGCTCGGCATCGTGGCGGATGTCATCGAGGGAGGTAAACTCGCGGAATTGCAGGTAAATCTCGATCTGGCGCGCCACATCCAGTGCTTTTTGCTGGATCATGGCGCGGCCCAGCTCTTCCAGTGCCTCGGCAGCGATCTCCGCGGCCTGGTGTCCGATCGCGATGCTGTCCTCCGCGGGAAGAATGGTGTTCATGATCTGGCTCATTCACTTTCTGATAGACGCGATGATACGATTATACCCAATGGAGGCCCGGCATTGAAAACAGTTCGCTTTATGATCGTCGACGATCAGCAAATCATCCGCGAGGGACTGGCAGGCATGTTGAGTTCCGAGCCGGACCTTGAGCTTGTGGGCGTTGCCGAAAACGGGCAGGAGGCGCTGGAGTTGGCCCTCGCCGCAAGGCCGCACCTGGTCCTGATGGACCTGCGGATGCCGGTCATGGGCGGTGCGCAGGCCATTCGCGAAATCCGGAAGGTCCTGCCCCAGACGCGCTTTGTCGTCCTGACGGTCTATGACAACGACGAGGAGTTGTTCGAGGCGCTGCGGGCGGGAGCCAAGGCTTTCTTGCTCAAGGATGTCTCGCGCGAGGAGCTCGTTTCGGTGATGCGCTCCGTGGCAGCCGGAAAGGCGCATCTGCAGCCAGAACTGACCAGCATGCTGCTGGATCGCCTCACAGAAATACCGGACGCCTCGCAGGTCGAAGTCCACGTGACGGAGCGGGAGGTGGCAGTGCTGCAGCTGCTGGCCCAGGGTGAATCGAACAAGGAGATTGCTGTCGGATTAAGCATCAGCGAGCACACGGTCAAGAGCCATGTCGGCAACATCCTCGCCAAGCTCGAGGCCCGCGACCGGACCGAAGCAGTCACCAAGGCAATCCAGAAGGGGTTGATCCAGATATGAAAGGCATTGGGTGAAACCATTGAACAACACGCTGGAGGCCCTCACGGATCAGATCGGCAAGTTGATGCGTGAGGGTCGGGTCAGGGAGGCCAAGCCCCTGGTGATCGAAGCAGCCGAGCTGACCAGGCAGGCTGAGGGCGATGAGACGGTCGCCTATGCGGCCCTCCTGAACGATCTGGGGGGTATTCATCGGGCCATCGGTGAATGGGAGAACGGGGAGAAAGCGTTCTTGCTGGCTGCAACGGTCATCGAAAAGGCGATCGGAAGGCAGACTCCCGACTACGCCACGACGTTAAATAACCTGGCAGGGCTCTACAGGCTGATGCACCGGTGGGACGAATCCGAATCGGCCTTCCTCGAGGCACTCACCATTTACAGGGACACCCTCGGCGACAGGCACTTCCTCTTTGTCAGCGGCCTCAACAACCTGGGGCTCCTGTACCAGGACATGAAGAAGTACGAAGAGGCGGCCGGCCTTCACCGGATGAGCCTGGAGATCCTGGAGCAAACAAGAGGCGGCCGGGTGGCCCAGGCAACAACCCTCAGCAACCTCGCGGAGGCCTGCAAGGGACTGGGTCGCCATGACGAGGTCGAGGGCCTGATCGAAGAGGCGCTCAACATCTTCGAGGAAGTCGTGGGCAAGGGCCATTCCCTGTACGGGTCCAGCCTCAACAACCTGGCCGCGTTCTGCTATGACCAGCAGAAATACGGGAAGGCCAGGGACCTCTTCACGAAGTCGTTGGAGATCTGCGAGCAGGCATACGGCCGGACCAGCAAGTACTACGCCTCATCGATCACCAACCTGGGGGCAGCGAGCGAAAAACTCGGGCTGCTGGATGAGGCGAGACGGTGCTATGAGACGGCGCTCGCCATCGACCTGGCGCTGTTCGGCGAAGGGAGCCAGCCGGCCAGGGATTTGACGCAGCGGATTGCCGCGCTCGGATAGTGCGGAACCCCGGGGAGGATTGCGACGAAAGGTCTGGAGCTCTCGCGGCTCTATTATAATGAAGCATGCCGGCCCATGCTGGCAGGGAAGTTCGCCCGTCAACTCGACGTCGTCGCCGCAGGCCTGGTCGGAGACGGCTCCGAGTGCTTCGGCTACGACGACGACATCTCGCAGGATCACGACTGGGGCGCGGGCGTCTGCCTCTGGCTGAGCCGGCGTGACTTCGAGGCATTCGGCGAAACGCTGCAGGCAGAGCTCGACGCGCTGCCCAGGACGTTCAGGGGATTCCCGGTGCGAACCGGTAGCACATGGGGCGACCGCCGGACCGGCGTCTTCGAAATCGGGCAGTTCTACCGGCGGTTCACCGGCCTGGATCACGTTCCCCGCACCCTGCAGGAATGGATGGGGATCCCGGAAAGCAACCTCGCGGCTGCCACCAACGGTGAAGTCTTCGCGGATGGGCGTGGCGAATTCACCCGGTTCAGGGAAGGTCTCCTCGCATTCTATCCCCAGGACATCCGGCTCCAGAAGATCGCGGCCAGGTGCATGAAGATCGCGCAGGCCGGGCAGTACAACTACCCCCGGTGCATCGCGCGCGGTGAATTCGTGGCGGCCAGGATGGCCGAGGCGGAATTCATCGATGCGACCGTCTCGATGACCTTCCTGCTGAACCGTGTCTACAGGCCGTTCTACAAGTGGGTGCACCGGGCCCTGACCGGTCTTCCGATTCTTGGCCCGGAGATGCACATGCTGCTATCCGAGCTGGTGTGCGACCAGACGGCGCCCGGCGTCGCTGCGGCGTGCGGCGACCGCCACCGCAAGAGGGTGCAACTGGTCGAGGTTGCCTGTGCGCTGGTGATCGGGGAGCTGCAGCGCCAGGGCCTGTCCGGCTCGACCAGCGACTTCCTGCTGGACCACGGCCCCTCGGTGCAGGATAAGATCGAGGATCCAACCATCCGGAAGCTTGGCCCCTGGCTGGACCCATCCGAACATTGACGAGGAGACTCATGAAAAAAGAACTCATCGCAGCAATCATCGACCTCGAATGGGCCATGTTCGACGATGTTCGCAACGTTGGCGGGAGGGCGTGGTGCCAGAACGATCCGCGCACCTTCAGGATCATGCGGGCCAGCCAGGCGAAGACCTGGCCTGACGAGCTCCTGGCGAGCTACCGCGATGATCTGGTTGCAGCCAGGGCGGCCGGCCGCAATCTGATGACGGAGAAATACGCGCGGATGATGGAGTCCACCCATCCGGAGGAGTTTGCGCAGATAGCCGGGGCGTTGCCTCCGGTGGACCCCAAATCCCGGGAGGCCATCGAGGAGATCGTGGCGATCAACGTGGGCTGGGAGGAAGAGGTGGCCGCCAAATACCCGCGGCTGAGCGCCAGGGGCCGGCCGCTCCGCACGGCCGAAGATACTCCCTGCGCCACGTCCTTCGAGACCTATGGCCGCGGAGAGCTGAGAACGTACTCGCCAGAGACGATCGCATTGCTTCACGCGCACACGATGCACCAGGTCAGGGAGGGCATCAACGGCGCGAAGCTCGTCCTGCAGAACATGGTGGAGGCCTACGGGTACAAGACATTGGCAGAGGCAAACGATCGGGCCTGAAGACCCTGAGGCCCGCACCCCACACAGGCAAGTCTCACTGCCAATAGAACGCAGGCTGCCGGCACACATGGCAGCCTGCGTTTTTATCCCCCAAACGGGCGATGCGGCCATCCTCCGTCCTACGGATACACGCCTCGCTCCTTCGGATTACGGAAAGAATCACTCGGAGTGGTGAGAGAAAAATAGCCGCTTACCGGATTGTTTTGGCCTTCACAATCCGATATGCTGGTGCCAGTAGTCTGGAGTCCACAACTGCACTTCATTGCACAAAAGGAGACACACTATGGGTATTCTGGAAGCCGGCGCTCGAGAGAAGATGCTCGCTGACATTCTCAAGGAAAAAGGCATTCCGATCGAGTACCGCTATGGTCAGGAATTCGATGGCGTAGCTGACCGCGAGGTGCTCCGAGATCCGACCCCCCGGGCCGGCAGGCTCATGGACATCTACCTCAGCGCGTTGTCCTCCGTCAACGTCGAGTTCCCCTATTGGTACTCACGCGAGTGGGTCAAATGGGAGAACGAGATTCCCATGATCCGGCGGGCGAAGAGCCTCAAGGCAGCCTTCAGCCACATGACCCCCATGATCTGGCCCGGCGAGAAGATCGTCATGGGCAAGACCTATTACTACCGCGGCTCGTTCCCCATGCCCTACCTGTCGAACACCTTCTTCCTGGCGCAGGGCGACGAGCTCTACAAGGCATCGCAGAAGCGCGGCGCCGCAGCAGCCGGTGATGAATCCAAGTTCGGCGCCGGCGGCGGCAACGTCACCAAAAACTTCGGCAACGTCATCTCGATCGCCGGCAAGTTCGGCATCCGGGCGGAAGAAATCCCGGCATTGGTCAAGATGGCCCACGATTGGGAAGGCAAGTCGGTCGAGGAACTGGGCCACATCTACGAGATGATGGTGCCCGAGTATGACCTCAAAGAAAAGATGATGAAGTCGGTCATCTGCATGTTCGACTCTGGCTTCACGCTTCCCCAGGGCCGTGAGGTCATCAACTACTACTACCCGCTGGCCTACGGCTTCGATGGCCTGATCGAGATCTGCAACGAGCGCAAGAACAAGGTTGCCGGACGTGCGGATGGCGACGGCGTCACTGGCATGGACCGCATGTACTACTACGAGGCTGTCCGCCTGATGATCGAAGGCCTTCAGGCCTGGATCACCAACTATGCCAGGGAGGCCCGGCGCCTCGAGAGCGTCACCGAAGACGCGCAGCAGAAGAAGGAATACGCTGATATCGCCGAGATGCTGGAGTGGATCGCCCACAAGCAGCCGCGCACCTTCAAGGAAGCGCTGCAGATGACCTGCCTGATCCACTTCGCGGTCATCAACGAGGACGCGATCTCGGGCATGTCGCCCGGCCGCGTGGGACAGGTTCTCTTCCCCTGGTACGAGCAGGACAAGGCCGCGGGCCGCATCACAGATGACGAGGTGCTCGAGCTGCTCCAGATGCACCGCGTGAAGTTCACCTGCATCGACGCGTTCGCTTCGACCGGCGTCGTCGGTGGCGTGCTCTCCTCCAACACCTTCAACAACCTGAGCATGGGCGGCCTGAACCGCGACGGCGAGCCGGAAGGCAACGCACTCGAAAAGCTGATCCTCATCGCCGGCCAGCGCCTGCAGAGCCCGCAGCCGACCCTCTCCGTCATGTACGATGACAAGCTCTCGGACGACTTCATGGCGACCGCGATCGAGACCGTCAAGACGGGCACCGGCTACCCGGCCTTCATGAACAACCAGGTCGGCATCAAGTTCCTCATGAAGCAGTACGGCCCCGAAGGCATGACCCTCGAAGATGCCCGCGCGATCTCCATCGGCGGCTGCCTCGAGACCTCGCCGTGTGTCTGGAAGCCGATGGAACTGAACGGCAAGCAGTACTGGATCCCCGGCGGCGCGGGCCAGCCGACCTCTGTCGGCGTGCACTTCATCGCCAACCCGAAGATCCTGGAGTGCGTGCTCTTCAACGGCTACGATCATCGCCTGGGCGAGCAGCTCTTCCCGCCACACAACCGCAAGCTGGAAACCTACGAAGAACTGGTCGATCAGTTCCGCATCTACTACGAGATGGCGGTCGACTGCCTGACCACGACCAACAACATCCAGCACGATATCTGGCGCAAGAACAACATGACGGTCATGGGCTCGTTCCTCAAACCGGACGGCCTGGACCGGGGCAAGCACATCGGCCAGCTCGGCTACCGCTTCAATGCCACCTTCAACATCGAGTCCTGCGGCACGGTCAACCTGGTGAACTCGCTGGTCGCGCTGAAGAAGCTGGTGTACGAGGACAAGAAGTACAGCCTGGATGAGATGTGCGCTGCGATCAAGGACAACTTCGGCTTCAAGACGGCCAAGGAGATCGGCTCGTTCTCGCTGCTGGCCCAGGTGAAGCGCGATGACGGCGCCAAGTACGATGAGATCCATCACGACTGCCTGATGGCGCCCAAGTACGGCAACGACGATCCGTATGCGGACCAGGTTCTGGCCGACTACGAGGCCTGGTTCTGCGAGATGTGCCACAACTA
This sequence comes from uncultured Anaerolineales bacterium, assembly GCA_964387985.1. GTDB lineage: Bacteria > Chloroflexota > Anaerolineae > CG2-30-64-16 > CG2-30-64-16 > JALOOB01. The sequence continues at coordinate 23,711 of CAYLZG010000038.1, forward strand.
CGAGTCGCTGTACGGCCAGAAGATGTACGCGTGCCAGATCTCGGTCTCCACGCACGGCGTGCAGGGCTCGGTCACGCTGGCGACGCCCGACGGCCGCCTGGCCGGCACCACGTACGCGGACGGCTCGATGTCGGCCTACCCCGGCACCGATCGCAACGGCCCGTACGCCCTGTTCAACTCGGCCTGCTGCTGGGATCATTCCTGCTCGCAGAACAGCCAGATGAACCTGAAGATCCACCCGACCGCCATCGCGGGCAAGGAGGGTGCGCTGAAACTGGTCGACCTGACCCGGGCCTACATGCGCAAGGGCGCCTTCCACATCCAGTACAACGTTGTCGATTCCAAGGTGCTCAAGGATGCACAGGAGCATCCGGAGAACTACCGGGACCTGTTGGTCCGCGTGGCCGGGTTCACCCAGTACTGGGTGGAGCTGGGCAAGCCGATCCAGGACGAGGTCATCTCTCGAACTGAGTACGAGCAAGTTTGATCGCCAACAACCGCTACGAACAGAAAGTGACCAACAGGAGCTTACTATGAGCCTTGAACTACAACTTCACCACAGTGACTGCCGCAACTTCTGCAGTGTCGACGTCGCCAAGGGGATCTGCCGCCGCTCGGGCGAGATGGTCCTGGTGGATGGGCCAGCCTGCGATGCGTATCAACAACTGCCCAAGTGCAAGTTCTGCTCGAACTTCGCCGGCAGCGCCGAAGGCTTGGGCGCCTGCAAGGCCGAGAAGGACGAACCCTGGGCCTACCCCGAGATGATCGCAGTGACCTGCGAATGGTTCAACGCTGCCTGATCCGGGTAGCCTCAACCACATGACATGAGCCCGGCGGGTCAGCCGACCGGCCGGGCTCAAATATCTTCCGCAAAGGAATACTCTGATGGACGAAAAGTACGCACGCCGCCTGGGCTACTCAGTCATCGCCGCCTCATGGCTCGCGGTCTTCTGCCTCTTTGGCTTTCGCTCCAGCTTCTCGATTCTGAATCCGGTCATGATCAAGAGCACCGGGTGGGCTGCAACGCTGCCTTCGACCGGCTACTCGATCATGATGTCCGTCTACGCGATCACTGCCTTCTTCAGCGGCATGATCATTGACAAGCACGGGACGCGGCCGGCTTACTTCCTGGGCGCGATCTTCTGCGCCCTGGGCTTCGGCCTGACCAGCCTCGTGCCCAACTCGCAGCCTTATCTGTACCTGGCCCTCTACGGCATCTTCGCCGGCGTCGGCACCGGTATGCTGTGGGTTTCCTCCACGGTCTCCGTGCGCAAGTGGTTCGTCGGCAAGGCCTATGCCACCTGGTGGGGCGTGGCATTCATGGGCGCGCCCATGGCCCAGGTGATCCTCAGCCTGGTCGTCAAACCGATCCTGACCAACCCGGCCGCGGGGGCGGACAGCTGGCGCGTGGCCATGCGTATCCTCGCCGTCATCATGTTCGTGGCGCTGATGCTGGCCGCGGCCATCGCCAAGAAGACGCCGGAAGACTACAAGCTCAAGCCGTTTGGCCTGGCGCCTGCCAAGCCCGGCGCTGTGGCCCAGGAAGAGTACCCGTGGTCGCCGAAGACCGCGTTCAAGACCCTGCCGATCTGGGGCACCGTCGGCGCATTCCTGACCGCCATGATCGGCGAGTTCCTGATCTGGACCCAGGTGGTGCGGTTCTGGACGGTCGATGCCAAGATGGACCTGGCCACTGCCACGAACCTGTACATCTTCATCGGCATCTCGGGCATCATCACCATGCCGCTGATGGGCAGGATTGCTGATATGCTCGTCGGCAAGCTGGGCAACGAGACCAAGGCTCGCAAGGTCATGTTGATCTTCGCCCCGGCCGTGGGCGTGCTGGCCTGCCTGATGCTGCTGGCCAGCGGCGCGGGCAGCTTCGCGATAGGCGTCGTTGCCTGCGTGCTGTTCGCCATCTACTGGGCGATCGAGCCGGGCGGCTGCGCCGGGTACGCCGGCTCCATCTACGGCCGCAAGTCGCTGGGCAAGATCTGGGGCCTGGCGACCCTGATCGTCATGGGCATCGGCCCGGCGTTGGGCACCTATGTCGGCTCGGCCATGGGCGCCAGCGGCAGCTACGTGCCGTCCGTGCGGTTCGCCCTGGGCGCGTTCGCGATCTCCACCCTCGTGGCCCTGGCCCTGCCGCTCGCTGCGAAGGTTCCGCAGGAACAGCAAGAGCCTGTCTCGGCAGCAGTCAAGCTGGGCTGATGCCGCCAATCCGACCGGCCGGGGGGCGGTCTTCCGGCCGGTCGTCAACCATATCGTAACGATCTGGGGAATGCTTCATGGATAAAGAACTGAAGGGACTGGTTTTCGACGTACAGGGTTACTCGGTGCACGATGGGCCGGGGTGCCGCACGCTGGTATTCATGAAAGGCTGCCCGCTGCGCTGCGAGTGGTGCTCGAACCCAGAAGGGATGCGCGTCGCTCAGGACATTCTCTTCCGCAACATGAAGTGCGTGAACGTCAAGAACGGCTGCACCCGCTGCATCGAAGCGTGCCCGCACCACGCGATCGTCGAGAATCCGGACCGCAGCGAAGATGCCCAGCAGCTCCTCATCGATCGCAGCCTCTGCAACATCTGTGAAGACCAGAAATGCCTCTCCGTGTGCTACTTCGAAGGGATACAGGCCTGCGGCAAGTGGCGCACGGTCGGCGAGCTGATGCACATCTTCGAGCGCAACCGCCACTATTGGGGCGAGCGCGGCGGCGCCAGCTTCTCGGGCGGAGAGCCCCTGCTGCAACACGAATTCATGCACGCGCTCTTCGAGGCTTGCCGCGAGGCCAAGATTCATATCGCGGTGGAAACCACTGCTCACATCGAGCCCGCTAAATTCCTCGATCTGATGAGCCTGGTGGATTTTGCCTTCATCGATCTCAAACACATGGACTCGGCGCGCCACCGCGAGAAGACGGGCGTGCCGAACGAGCTCATCCACAGCAACATCGCGGCCCTCGCCAACACCAAGTGGCCCGGGCGGCTCGTGCTGCGCTTCCCGGTCATCGAAGACTATAACGATGGCGACGAGAACATCGAGGCGGTCGCGGAGTTCATGCAGCGCCTGGGCCTGTTCGAGGTCAACATCCTGCCGTTCCACCGCCTGGGCGACAGCAAGTGGACCCAGCTGGGCAAGCAATATGCGTTCAGCCAGGCGATTGCCACCCCCGAAGAGAGACTCCTCCGTATTCAGGACATCTTCCTGGGCAAGCGCATCGCATGTTACGTGGGTTCTAGCACGCCGTTCTGAGCACCTCGCTGCCACCTCAAGAAAGCTGCCTGTCTGCTTCAAGCCCGGACTGGCGACCACCGGTCCGGGTGCTGGCGCTCAGCGGTCGCCGTCAGGCAGGGGGTGACGACGCACCCGCCATGGCCACAGCCTGGTCGCGGGTGGTCCGGTACGTCACCACGCTGCGCTGCAGCGCGCTGTGCTGTACCAGGTAGGTCGCGTTGTTATAGGAGGGATTCCGGTAGTCGACAATCTGCCCGGTGCGGAAGGCATTCACAACCTCCTTCACCCCGTCCCTGACGGTGTGCTTCGGTTGGAAGTTGAGCGTCTTCGAGATCTTGTCGAACCGCACCCGGTAGTTGCGCGGATCCGCGGTTGCCTGGTTCGTGATGCGGACATCAGGCACCAGTTCCCTGATCAGGTCACCCAAAGCACCGATCTGGTAGTTCTGGCTGTTGCTGCCCACGTTGAAGATCTGCCCGCACACGGTTTGCCTCGGAGCTTCGAGCGTCAGGACGATCGCCTGAGCCACGTCCTGAACATGCACGAAAGGCCGCCACTGAGTCCCCCCCACGATGCCGATCTCCCCATCCTTGACCGCCTTCGCAGCCAGCAGGTTGACCACCAGGTCGAATCGCGGGCGGCCAGACAGGCCGAAGATCGTGCCAAACCGGAGGATGGTGGGCGCAAAGGCATCGTCGGCCAGGCTCAGCAGGATTTTTTCGGATGCGATCTTGGTGCGCGCATACAGGGACAGGGGGTTCAATGTGGATTGCTCGTCCAGGATTTCATCGCTCGCCCCGTACACGCTGCAGGTCGAGGCGAAGACGAAACGGCTGACCCCGAAACCCTTGCCCACCTCCGCGATCGTGCGGGTGGCCCTCAGGTTGATCTCGACGGTGACTTCTTCACACACCTGGCACGCTGAATCGCCGACGATGGCGCCCAGGTGCACGATAGCATCCATCCCCAGCGCGCCGCGCACGACCGTATCGATGTGGCTGAAGTCACCGCACAGGAGCTCGAATCCGGGATGCCCGTAGAAGTCCCGGATGGCTTCGTCGCCGTAGACCAGCAGGTCAAGAACCCGCACCCGGTAGCCCAGCTCCAGGAGCCGGCGCGTCAGGGCAGATCCGATGTAGCCTGCGCCGCCGATCACGAGGACACTGTTGACCGGTCGACTCGGTGCGGGTTCCGCCGAAAGCCGCCGCCCCGTTTCAGCAAAGGTGACCCACATCGGGGACCACAGCCGGACGCCGCCTACCAGTGCAAGCGTAAAGAGCCAGGCCATCAGCACCACGGCGCGCGGGAAGGCAAGGAAGTCGCGCAGCAGCAGGATCATGAACCCAAATACCAGGTAGCTCAGGCTGACGCCGCTGAAGATTGTCAGGGCCTTGTAGCGCCCCCGGTACGCACGGGCTCGCGTATAGAAGCCGTTGGCAAAAAAGATGGCGATGCAGGTGGGGGTCAGTATCCACGCGGACCTGAGGTAAGCCATGAGCCAATCGTCCAGCAACTCTACGGGGGTCAATGGAATTCCGCCCTGGAGACTGGCGAACCACATCCTGCGCAGGGCCAGTGCGGTCACCAGAGCGACATTGACGAGAAACGCGTCGACCGCAATGCGAAACACGATGGCTCTCGTTGGCCTCCGGCTCGACACGATCGAGAACTCTTCCTTCGCATACTCTACGAGGGATTCTGCTGCTGCTATCATTTTGGCGCCTCCCCGAAGACGCTCGCGAGCGTCTGCCAGATCAAACCAAGATCCCGCGCCAGGGATCGCTGTTCGATGTATGCCAGGTCCATCTCCAACTTACGCGGCATGATCACCGCCAGATACTCGGTCTCGAGATTCGTACAGCGGCTCAGCAGGGCTTCCTCATTCCGGTACTTCACCTGGGTTGGCCCGGTGATGCCCGGCTTGACCTCCAGCACCTTCCGCTGCGCCTCGGTGTAGTGCT
>CAYLZG010000039.1:0-3199 GCA_964387985.1 uncultured Anaerolineales bacterium
TACCCGCATCATTGCCGGCAAGACGGTTCAGGTCAACGAAGAAGGCTTCCTGACCGACCCAAGTGAGTGGAACAAGGACATCGCGGCCGAGATCGCCAAGGACGAGGGCCTGGCTGAGCTGACTGCGAATCATTGGAAGGTTATCGACTTCTGCCGTGAGGCTTCGAAGGGCCTGGGCGGCAAGTCCCCCACGCTGCGGCAGATCACCACCGGCACCGGCGTTCAGACGAAGGAGCTGTTTGGCCTGTTCCCCAAGGGACCGGCCAAGAAGGTCGCCCGTATTGCCGGCCTCGGCAAACCGGAAGGCTGCGTTTGATCGACCCATCCCGAGGGCTTCCGGAGCCCTCGGGGTTGACTTCTGACAAGGAGAACTCGCATGGCTGACGAGCGAAAAATCGCCTTCATCTGCTCGAAAGGCGACCTCGATATGGCGTATCCCGCGCTGGTGATGGGCTGGGCCGCGCTGGGCAATGGCATCGACGTAACCATCTTCTTCACCTTCTGGGGAATGGACATGATCACCAAGTCGCGGCAGAAGCGGCTTGAGCTCGCACCGGTTGCCAACACCAGCATGAAGATGAAGATGATGGGCCTGCCGACCGGCAACCTGGGCATCCCGAACCTTCTCGGCATCATTCCCGGCATGACGGCATTCACAAGCTGGTTCATGCGCAAGAAGATCGCCAGCGTCGGCGCGCCGCCGGTGGACGAATACCTCCAGATGCTCGTGGACGGCGGGGCCAAGCTTTACGCCTGCAAGATGAGCGTGGACATGATGGGCCTGAAAAAAGAGGATTTCGTTGACGGCGTCATCGACATCGTCACCGCCAGCGACTTCATGGACATGACCGAAGGCGCTCAGATCATCTTCATCTGATCCATTGTGTCGTATCCCCTCCCGAGCCCTCGAACGCACGCGTTCGGGGGCTTTTCTTTGCGCCCGGATCTTGCGCTATAATGTGGACCCTCGTAAGGCTGCCGCCGGCAGTCAAAGCGACATCTGTGCCTTATACCAGCACCCAACCTCTGAGGAGAGTTCTCGATGTTTGAAAATCTCGAAGTCGCGCCTCCCGATCCGATCCTCGGCCTCGAAGAAGCGTTCAAGCGTGACCCCAACCCGGCCAAGATCAACCTGGCTGCAGGCGTGTACCGTGATGAAACCGGCAACACACCGGTTTTTCGAACGGTGAAGCGCGCAGAGGCAGATATCCTCGAGTCGGAGATATCAAAGAGTTATCTTGGTATCACGGGTGCACCCGAGTACACCACTGCCGTGCAAAGTTTGCTCTTCAGGCCGGGTCATCCCGTCATCCTGGATAAGCGGGCGATTACCGCTCATGCTCCGGGCGGAACCGGCGCCCTGCGCGTGGCTGCAGATCTGATCAAGAAGGCAAAGCCAGGCGCGAGGACATGGATCAGCCAGCCGTCCTGGCCCAATCACCCGGGGCTCATGAAGGCCGCCGGGCTCGCAGTGGAGACGTATCCTTATTTTGACGCGCGCAACAACTGCGTTGATTTTTCTGCGATGATCGATGGTCTTCAACGCGTGGAGGCGGGCGACGTTGTCGTGCTGCACGGCAGTTGTCATAATCCCACTGGTGCGGACCTGGGTTTGGACCAGTGGAGGGAGGTGGCTGGTCTTCTGGAGCGAAAGGGTGCTTTGCCGCTCATTGACTTCGCTTACCAGGGATTTGGTTGTGGACTCGATGAGGATGCCACGGGCGTCCGCCTCCTGGCAGACCGGATGCCCGAACTGATGGTTGCCAGCTCCTGTTCCAAGAATTTCGGGCTCTACAACGAGCGCGTGGGTGCGTTGACGATCATCGCGCGGACACCTGCAGTCGCTGAGGCAACGCTGAGCCAGGTCAAGATAGTTATCCGTACGAACTACTCGAATCCTCCCGCTCATGGCGCCAGGATCGTTTCCACGATCCTCAGCTCGCCGGAATTACGTGCTGAATGGGAGGCGGAGCTGGAAGCAGTGCGGGGCCGCATTCAGGAGATGCGCCGGCAGTTCGTTGCTGGCTTGCATGCACGCGGCGTAGATCGGGACTTTTCGTGCCTGGCGGATCAGAACGGCATGTTCTCCTTCACCGGGCTGACGAAGGAACAGGTGCATCGTCTGCGCAACGAGTACTCGATCTACATTGTGGACTCGGGTCGGATCAACATGGCAGGGCTGACCCGCTCGAACCTGCCCGTGGTGTGCCAGGCGATCGCAGAGGTGCTATAACAGCAGTGGTCTGAGGGATGGCAGCCGTCAACGAATGGAGGGAACGAATAAACGAAATGCATCCGTCACGGTGCGGCATTCGTTTATTCGTTTTGAATTCGTTGACGGCATTCGCACAATACCGCGACAGCACTCTCCTAAATGGCGAGCACTGCGCCTTCGCTGCCTGACGTCACCATCGCGGCGTAGCGCTTCAGCCAGCCATGTAGTGTCCTCTCGGGCGGCTGCCACGCAGTTTTGCGCCGGGCGAGTTCCTCGTCCGGGACTTCGACGGACAGCGAACGGCCAGGGATATCGATGTTGATGATATCTCCATCCCGCAGGAGCGCGATGGCGCCGCCCGCGGCGGCCTCGGGGGAGACGTGGCCGATGCAGGCGCCGCGCGTGCCGCCGCTGAAGCGGCCGTCGGTGATCAGCGCGACCGATGTGCCCAGGCCCATGCCCATGATGTTCGACGTGGGCGCCAACATCTCCTGCATTCCCGGACCTCCCTTCGGGCCCTCGTAGCGGATAACCACCACATCCCCGGACTTGACTTTGCCACTCAGGATGCCCGCGTTCGCTTTGTCGTGCGAGTCAAAAACCACAGCCGGGCCGCGATGCCGCATCATCTCCGGCAGTACGCCCGCAGACTTGATGACCGCGCCGTCGGGCGCCAGGTTGCCGAAAAGAATCGCCAGTCCGCCACGCTCGCTGTAGGGGTTCTCGAGAGGGCGAACACACGCCGTGTCCTGGCTTTCCGCGCCCTGCACGTTCTCCAGCAGCGTCTTGCCCGTCACTGTCATGGCCCCCGCGTGCAACACTCCCGGCCGCTTGGACAGCTCCCACAAGATCGCTGAGACGCCGCCGGCCTTGTCCACATCCTCCAGGTGATAGGGCGACGACGGCGACACCTTGCAGATGTTCGGCACCCGCTCGGCCACGTCGTTCAGCCGCTCCAGCGGGTAGTGCACGCCGGCCTCATGC
>CAYLZG010000039.1:3360-28690 GCA_964387985.1 uncultured Anaerolineales bacterium
GCCGAGCGCCTCGCAGAGGCAATTCATCGAGTTGGCAGTGAACATGCCCGAGCACGAACCACAGGTCGGGCAACCTGCCCGCTCGAGGTCGCTGAGCTCCTGGTCTCCGATCTTGCCCGTCTGATAGGCGCCGACCCCCTCGAAGACCGAGATAAGGTCCACCACCTTGCCCGAGGGGGTGACACCCGCCTTCATCGGGCCGCCGCTGACGAAAATGGTCGGGACGTTTAGGCGCATTGCGGCCATCAGCATCCCGGGCACGATCTTGTCGCAGTTCGGAATGCAGATCATGCCATCGAACCAGTGCGCCGCCACTACCGTCTCCACCGCGTCCGCGATGAGCTCCCGGCTGGCCAGGGAGTACTTCATCCCGACATGGCCCATCGCGATGCCATCGTCGACGCCGATCGTGTGAAACATGAAGGGCACGCCGCCCGCGTCCCATACCGCCTGTCTCACCACCTCGCCGAACGCATTGAGATGGACGTGCCCGGGGACGATGTCGGTGTAGGAGTTGGCAATGGCTATGAACGGTTTGTCGAAGTCCGCGTCGCTGCGGATGACGCCGGTGGCGCGCAGAAGAGCGCGATGCGGCGCCCGTTCGAATCCCTTCTTGACCATATCTGAACGCATAAGAAACCTCCGTGGGGTTGAATCACCCTATTTTCTCGACCACCGCAAAGCCCATCTCGGTGGTGGACAGGCATTTTCCGTCCGGGGTCATGATGTCGCGGCAGCGGTAGCCCTCGGCCAGGACGGCATCGACGGCCCGTTCGACCGACTCCGCCTCGGCAACCAGGCCCAGGGACCAGCGGAGCAGCATGCCGCAGCTCAGGATCGTCGCCAGGGGATTCGCAATGCCTTTGCCGGCGATGTCCGGCGCGCTTCCGTGGATGGGCTCGTACAACCCCAGACGGCGGCCTGTGCCGGCTGTCGATTCGGCAAGCGAGGCCGATGGCAACATCCCCATGCTGCCTGCCAACATGGAAGCCTCGTCAGACAGGATGTCACCGAAAGTGTTTTCGGTGGCGATAACGTCGTATTGCCGCGGATTGCGCATCAGGTACATGGCGCAAGCGTCCACGAGCACATCTTCCATCTCAACGTCGGGGTATTCGGCGTGCACCTCATGGGCCACCGCACGCCAGAGCCGTGAAGAGGCCAGCACGTTAGCCTTGTCTGCCGAGCTGACCTTCTTGCGACGGCTGCGCGCCAGGTCGAATGCCACGCGCATCAGCCGCCTGATTTCGCCCTCACTGTAAGACATCGTGTCCACGCCCGACCGGTTGGGCGCCTCACCGAACACACCCTGCGGCTTGCCGAAGTAGAGACCGCCGGTCAGCTCGCGCAGGATCACGAGATCGATCCCTTCCACCACCTCGCGCTTGAGCGTCGACGCATCAACCAGCGCCGGGTAGACCTTGACGGGCCGCACGTTGGCGAATAACCCCAGTTCGGCACGAATGGCAAGCAACCCCTGTTCGGGGCGCACCGGTGCACGCGGGTCGCTCCACTTTGGACCGCCCACCGCGCCGAGCAGCACCGCATCACTTGCCTTGCAGTGGGCCAGTGTTTCGCCGGGCAGCGCCATGCCGGTCCGATCGATGGCGATGCCCCCCATCAGGCACTCGGTGAAGTGGAACTCATGGCCATATACTCTGGCGACTGTCTTGAGGACTTGCACCCCTTCGGCAGCCACATCCGGGCCGATGCCGTCTCCGCCCAGAATAGTTATCTTCGCTTGCATTTGATTCCTTTCTCACTACAACGACACGAGGCACCAGGGACAGGAAGTCTTCGATTGTATTCATAGGACTTCACGCTTATGGCGACTTCGTGGTTACGCTTCGGGTAACAGTGCGTATTCCATGCTGTCGACCAGGGCCTGCCAGGAGGACTCGATAATGTTGGGGGAACTGCCTACAGTGCTCCAGTCGCGATGGCCATTCTTAGTCGTTATGATAACACGAGTCGTGGCCGCAGTTGCCGATTCGCCGTCGAGGATGCGAACCTTGAAGTCGGCCAGATGCACCTCGGCAAGACGGGGGTAATGCGGGATGAGAGCCTTTCGCAGCGCCTGGTCCAACGCGTTGACCGGACCGTTGCCCTCGGCCGCGGTGTGCATCACAGCATCACCGACCTTCACCTTCACGCTCGCCTCGGCGAAGATGCCGCGACCCTGCCGGTGCTCCACCACGACCATGAAGTCGATCAACTCAAATGGACGGCGGTAACCCGGTCTCAGGCGATGGAGCATCAGCGCGACGGACGCCTCCGCACCTTCGTAGTAGAACCCCCGGCTTTCCTGTTCCTTCACCTGCGCCAGCACCCGCTGGGCTTCTTCTTTGCTTGCGTCGACGCCGAATTGCTGCGCCTTGTAGATCAGGTTGCCCCGCCCCGACAGTTCGCTGATCAGCACCCGGCGCTCGTTCCCCACCAGCGTGGGGTCGATGTGCTGGTAACTGTGTTCCACCTTCATGACCGCGGCCACGTGGATGCCGCCCTTGTGAGCAAACGCGCTCGCGCCGACATAGGGCATCCTTGGGTTGGCAGCCAGGTTCGCCGTTTCAGATGCGAAGCGGGACAGCTCTGTCAGGCGCCGCAGCTGGTCATCCTCCAGGCAGCGCACGCCCAGCTTGAGCTGGAGATTGGGGATCACCGTGCAAAGGTTGCAATTGCCCACCCGTTCGCCGATTCCGTTCAGCGTGCCCTGCACCTGTGCGCAGCCGGCGCGCACTGCGGCCAGGGCGTTGGCCACGGCCATCCCTGCATCATCGTGGGTGTGGATGCCCAGCGTGGCTGCACCAGGCTGTTCCGCCAGGAAGGCCCGCTCCGCCAGGTGCGTCCGAGTCTTGCGCACGATCTCTTCGATCTCCCAGGGCATTGTCCCGCCATTGGTATCGCACAAGACCACCACATCCGCTCCGGACTCCTGTGCAGCAGCAGCACATTCGAGGGCGTACGTTGGATTGGCTTTATATCCGTCAAAGAAGTGTTCCGCATCATAGAACACCTGGCGGCCGTGGTTCTTGAGATAGCGCACAGTGTCGGCGATCATGGCGAGGTTCTCGGCAAGCGTGGTCTCGAGCACATGGTGCACGTGCAGATCCCAGCTCTTGCCGACGATCGTCAGCACCGGGGTCTCGGCCGCCAGCAGCAGCGCCACCTGGTGATCAGCATCGCACGCGATGCCGGCGCGACGAGTCGCGCCGAATGCTGCCACCTGCGCCTGCCTGAGCTGAACCGTTTGGATGCGCCGGAAGAACTCGACGTCCTTCGCGTTCGATCCCGGCCAGCCGCCCTCGATGAACGGCACGCCGATCGCGTCCAGGCGCTGGGCAATCTTGATCTTGTCCTCCAATGAGAAGGAGATCCCTTCGGCCTGGGCGCCATCGCGCAGCGTGGTGTCGTAGATGGAGACTGCGGCGTACATGAAGGCCTCAGTCTCCCCAACCAGGCCGGGCGGCTTCGTAGGCTGCAATGGCCGGTGCGTGGCCGAGCAGGTAGCCAAGCTCATCTACGCCCTGCAGCAGGCAGGTGCGCGCAAAGGGGTCGATGGGGAAGGCTGCCCGAGATCCGTCGGGCAGAGTGACGGTCTGCGCCGCCAGATCCACGGTCACCTGTGCCTGGGGGTCGGCGCCAAGCATCTCGAACAGCCGGCGGTGGGTTTCTTCATCTACGACGACCGGCAGCAGGCCGTTCTTGAGCGCATTGTTCCGGAAGATGTCGGCAAATGAGGTGCTGATCACCGCCTTGAAGCCATAGCCCAGCAGTGCCCAGGGCGCATGTTCACGGGAGCTGCCGCAACCGAAGTTGTCCCCGGCCAGCAGCACCGTCCGGCCCTTCATTTCCGGGCGGTTCAGCACGAAATCAGGTTTTGGCTGTCCCGCCGCGTCATAGCGCCAGTCGCAGAACAGGCTGTCACCCAGCCCTGCCTTGTCAGTGGTCTTCAGGAAACGGGCAGGAATGATCTGGTCGGTGTCGACGTTTTCAGCAGGCAGAGGGACCACCTGCGTGGTGAATGTCTTGAAGGGTTCCATGTTACACCATCGTCCTCGGATCAGCCAGCACACCGGCAACTGCGCTCGCGGCTGCGGTCAATGGGCTGGCCAGGAAAGTACGGCCGCCCGGACCTTGCCGGCCCTCGAAGTTGCGATTGCTGGTGCTCACCGCGTACTGGCCGGGTGCGAGTTGATCCCCGTTCATTGCAATGCACATGCTGCACCCTGCCTCGCGCCATTCACATCCTGCTGCCCGGAACACCTCGTCCAGTCGCTCGGCCTCTGCCTGGGCTTTAACCTGCTGAGAGCCGGGCACGACGAGGACCCGCACCCCTTGGGCCACCTGGCGCCCGCTCAGGATGCTCGCCGCCTGGCGGAGGTCGGTCAGCCGGCCATTTGTGCAGCTCCCGATGAACACGACATCCACCGGCTGGCCGAGGAGGGGCTGGTCAGGTGTGAGACCCATGTACGAAAGGGCTTTCTCCAGCGCCCGCCGCTGAGCGCCGTCGGAGGCTGCCGCCGGATCGGGCACGCGGCCGGTGAGCGGAGCACCCATGCCCGGGTTCGTGCCGTAGGTGACCATGGGCTCGAGCGCAGACGCGTCCAGCGTGATGCTCCTGTCGTAGGCCGCACCGTCATCGGTGGGCAGGGTGCGCCAGCGAGCCAATGCTGCATCCCACGCCTTGCCCTGGGGCGCATGCGGCCTGCCTGCCAGGTATTCGAAGGTGGTGTCATCGGGTGCAACCAGCCCCGCCCGTGCGCCGCCCTCGATGCTCATGTTGCAGACGGTCATGCGTTCTTCCATCGACAGGGCTTCGATGCCTTCCCCACCGAATTCGAAGACATGCGCTGTGCCGCCGCCCACCCCTATCTGGCTGATGAGCGACAGGATGATGTCCTTCGATGATACGCCGGCGCGCAGCCGGCCATCCACGTGCACCCGGTAGTTCCTCGGTTTGTGCTGGAGAAGGCACTGGGTAGCCAGTACATGCCCGACTTCGCTGGTGCCGATGCCAAAGGCAAGTGCGCCGAACGCGCCATGGGTGGCAGTGTGGCTGTCTCCGCAGACGATGGTCATGCCCGGCTGTGTCAGTCCTTGTTCGGGGCCGATCACATGGACGATGCCCTGCTTGCCGGATGCAGGAGTGTAGAGGGGGATGCCGAACCCGCGACAGTTTTTTTCCATCTGGGCCAGCTGCCGCGCGGCCTGGGCATCGGCAATAGGAATCGCGCGATCGTGCGTGGGGATGCTGTGGTCGAGCGTGCCCACAGTCTTGTCGGGCCGGCGCACGCGCAAGCCTCGTTCGCGCAGCGTCTGAAACGCCTGGGGTGAGGTCACCTCGTGCACCAGGTGCAGGTCCACGTACAATACTGCAGGGCTGCCGGCCTCCTGCGTGACCACATGTTCATCCCAGATCTTGTCTAGCAGAGTCCTCTTCATCAGGGCTAAGCTCCTGCCTTTATGACGGTCAGCATCTTGTTCAGCGCGCTCACATATGCCTTTGCGCTGGCTACGAGGATGTCGGTATCCGCGCCATGGCCGCTGTAGGTCCGCCCGCGCGGCCCGGGCGAATCCTCGCCGAAGCTGTTGCCGGCCCTGTTCCCAGCAGGCTCGATGCGAATCGTCACTTCTCCGACCGCGTCGATTCCTTCGGTCACCGCCTTGATGCTGAACTCGGTCAGCACATTCGGGACCTGCGTAATGCGATTGATGGCCTTGTAGACCGCATCCACCGGCCCTGAACCCAACGCCGCGTCTTCGCGCGTCATGCCATCCGGTCCGCTCAGCGTGACTGTGGCCGTGGGACGCAGGCCGCTGCCGCTGGAAACCTGCACGTGTTTCAGGCGCCAGAGCTCCTGAGGTTGATACACTTCGTCATTGACGATGGCCTCGATATCGGGATCCGACACGACCTTCTTTTTGTCGCAGAGATCCTTGAAGCGTTCGAAGACCCGGTTGAGTTGTTCGTTCGAGAGTGCGTAGCCTAGCTCCACGATTTTGGATTGGAAGGCATGCCTTCCGCTGTGCTTGCCCAGGACCAGCCGGCTTTCGTTGATGCCGATGGTCTCCGGCCGCATGATTTCGTAGGTCAGGGGGTTCTTGAGCATGCCATCCTGATGGATGCCTGCTTCGTGCGCAAAGGCATTTGCACCGACGATGGCCTTGTTCGGTTGCACGGGGATGCCCGTGTAGGCGCTGACCAGGCGGCTGATGCGTGCGATCTGGGTCGTGTCGATCGTTGTGTGTGCCCCGTAGACGGTGGGCCGGGTGTGGAGCGCCATCACGACTTCCTCGAGGGATGTGTTGCCGGCCCGTTCCCCGATTCCGTTGACTGTCACCTCGACCTGTCGCGCGCCGTTTTGCACTGCGGCGAGCGTATTTGCCGTTGCCAAACCGAGATCGTTATGGCAATGAGCGGAAATGATTACATCTTTGGCGCCTGGCACGTTTTCACGGATGCCAGCAATGAGGGCTCCGAACTCGGCCGGTGTGGTGTAGCCCACCGTATCCGGGATATTCAGAGTCGCGGCACCAGCCTTGATGGCCACTTCCAGCACCTGGTAGAGGAACTCCGGGTCCGAGCGACCGGCATCTTCGGGAGAGAACTCGATGTCGGGGCACAGACTGGCAGCGTAAGCCACCATCTCGCTCACACGCCTGAGACACTCTTCCCGGCTGATGCGTAGCTTGTGTTCGAGATGAATGTCCGACGTCGCCAGGAAGGTGTGGATGCGCGGCTTGCGCGCCGGCTTAACTGCTTCCCATGCCCGGTCGATATCCGCTCGCGCCGCACGTGCCAGTCCGGCAATGGTGGGCGCGTTGTCTTCGCTGCCGATCTCCACTGCGATGCGGCGGACTGCCTCGCAGTCGCCAGGCGACGCGATGGGGAACCCCGCTTCGATGATGTTCACGCCCAGGCGGGTGAGGTGCCGCGCGATCTCCAGCTTTTCGTCAATATTCAGCGTTGCGCCCGGCGATTGCTCGCCATCCCGCAGAGTGGTATCAAAAAAACGAACAATATCATCCATGTCAATTGCCCTTTCCATGAGGAATGGCACAGATGTTGCGCATCCTCCGTATGAGGGTGACTCTATCGCTCCTGCATCATCCGTGCCATTCGCAGCGATGCCAGCCTACGCGCCGCCCTGTCCGGGCTTGACTTCCTTCGGGTTCAACCACGGCATCATGCGGCGCAGCTCGAGGCCGACCCGCTCCACCTGGCTGTCCATCTCATCGGCGCGGATCTTGTTGAAGATGGGCCGGCCGGTGGCGTTTTCATCCAGCCACTCCTCCGCGTATGCGCCGCTTTGGATCTCCGAAAGGAGCTTCTTCATCTCGGCGCGGGTCTGCTCATTGACGATGCGGGGCCCCGAGCGGTAGTCGCCGTGCTCCGCGGTGTCGCTGACGGAATAGCGCATGTATGACAGGCCGCCCTGGTAGATCAGGTCCACGATCAGTTTCATCTCATGGATGCACTCGAAGTAGGCGATCTCGGGCTGGTAACCGGCCTCGACGAGGGTCTCGAAGCCCGCTTTCATCAGATTGGAGATGCCGCCGCACAGCACCGCCTGCTCGCCGAACAGGTCGGTCTCGGTCTCTTCCGCAAAGGTGGTCTCCAGGACCCCGGACCGGCCGGCGCCCAGTGCGCTGGCATAGGCCAACGCGTTCGCCTTGGCGTGGCCCGTTGCGTCCTGGTAGACGGCCAGCAGTGCCGGGACACCCTGCCCCGCGACGTAGGTCTCTCGCACGCGATGCCCCGGTCCTTTTGGCGCAATCATGCTCACGTCCACATCGCCGGGCGGGACGATCTGGCCGAAGCGGATGCTGAAACCATGAGCGAACATGAGGGTCTTGCCGGCGGACAGATTGGGCCCGATCTCTTCCTGGTAGAGCTTGCCCTGGCCCACGTCCGGGGTCAGGATCATGATCACATCTCCGGCCCGGGTCGCCTCGGCCACCGTCATCGGGGTGAGGCCGGCAGCCTCTGCCTTTGCCCAGGACTTACTGCCCCCATACAGGCCCACGACCACGTCTACTCCTGAGTCGTGCAGGTTCTGCGCATGCGCGTGTCCCTGGCTGCCGAAGCCGATGATGGCGACTCTTTTGCCCGCCAGCCGGCTCATGTCCGCGTCTTTGTCGTAATAGATGTTAGCCACAATGATCTCCTCTGTTACATTCCGAGTGTTCTTGAGACGGGTGTCTCTTCTTCGTCGTATCCGTTGCCCCAGGGCTCCGAATCCAGCTCAGTATCGTCGCTCATCTCGGGTGGCATGCCCGAGAAATGGCCGGAACCCCGGACCATGCATACGAGCCCGGTGCGAACCATCTCGAGGATGCCATAGGGCTTGAGCATCTCGGCGAGAGATTCGATCTTGGATTCCGGACCGGTGACTTCGACGATCATGGAGTCGGCGCATACATCGACGACTTTCGCGCGGTAGATGTCTGCGAGCTGGACGATCTCGAAGCGGGTCTGTTGGTCGACCCGCACCTTGATCAGGGCCAGGTCGCGCATGACCGAAGGCTGGCGTGTCACATCCTGGACGTCGATGACGTTGACCAGTTTGAACAGGTTGTGTTGAACCATCGCCGCGTCGGTCCTGTCCGCATCGATGACGATCGTCATGCGAGAGATCTCGGGCGAGTCGGTGTGACCGACCGTGAGGCTCTCGATGTTGAAGCCGCGGCGGCGGAACAGGTTGGCAACCCGCGAAAGAACGCCGGGCTTGTTCTCGACAAGCGCCATAAGGACGTGGGACGCCTGGTGAGTGGTGGAGGTGCGATCGATGTAAGGCATAGGAACTACCTTTCTGCTGACCTGTGCTCGTCGATGGGGCGGCGGAGCATATCGTTCAGCGCCTTGCCGGGCCCAACCATCGGATAGACGTTTTCTTCTTCTTCGACCACGAAGTCCATCAGGACAGGACCCGCAAACGAGCGCGCCTCTGCGATAACCTCCTCGACTTCAGATCGCTTCGTCGCGCGCATCCCGACGATACCGTACGCATCGGCGAGTTTGAGGAAATCAGGAGCCTTGATGGCAACTTCGGAGTAGCGTTTGCCATGAATGAGTTCCTGCCACTGGCGCACCATGCCAAGGTAGCCGTTGCGCATCACCGCGATCTTGACTCCCAGTCCTTCTTGGCTGACGGTCGCCAGCTCGGGAATGCTCATCTGGAAGCCGCCATCGCCGACCACCGCCCAGACTTCGTCGTCGGGCCGCGCGAACTTCGCACCGATTGCGGCGGGAAGGCCATAGCCCATCGATCCCAGGCCGCCGGAAGTCAGAAAACGGTTGGGCTGGTTGTGACGGTAATACTGCGCGGTCCACATCTGGTGCTGGCCCACGTCGGACACGACGGTCGTCGGGCCTCCTTGGGTGGCCCGGCTGATAGCATCGATCACAAAAGGAACGTGTGGCGCGCGGTCGTGGCCGTTTGAGAGGATATCGCGCGCGGCCGTGTCATGGCGCCAGATCTCTATCTGGGAGAACCAGGCACTCCGGTCACGCATTTCGATCAGGGGCAGTAGTTGTTGCAGCACTTGCTTTACATCGCCCACGATGCCGGCGTCAGCCGTAACATTCTTGCCGATTTCCGCAGGATCAATATCCACGTGAATCACCTTTGCACCCTGCGCATAGGTGGCCAGGTTGCCGGTGACACGATCGTCGAAGCGCATGCCCAACGCAATGAGCAAGTCCGCGTTCGCGATTGCCTGGTTCACGAAGGCCTCGCCATGCATGCCCATCATGCGCAGGTTCAGGGGATGAGATTCGGGCATGCTGCCGATGCCGAGCAAGGTGGTCGAGACGGGAATGCGGCCTTTTTCCGCAAGGACGAGGAGTTCGTGGTGGGCTTCTGCGAGGACGGCGCCGTGGCCAGCCAGGATGACAGGGCGTCTGGAGGAGTTGATGAGGGCAGCCGCTCGACGGATCTGTTCGGCTTGCCCTCGCCTCATCGGGTGATAGCCCGGCAGTCTCAGCTTGATCGCGTCATAGTCGAACTCGGTCGACTTGAACTGCACATCCTTGCAGACATCGATCAGCACAGGACCGGGACGACCTGACCGGGCGATGTGGAATGCCTCCTTGATGGCCAGGGGCAGCTCCGCGACGTCCTTGATCAGGTAATTGTGCTTCGTGATGGGGAGCGTAACGCCTGTGACATCGGTCTCCTGGAATGCATCCGTGCCGACCAAGGGGGAGACAACCTGACCCGTGATGGCGACCAGCGGGATCGAATCCAGCATGGCGCAGGCCAGCCCGGTGATCAGGTTGGTGGCGCCAGGGCCAGAGGTGGCCATACAGACGCCGACCTTGCCGGACGCTCTTGCGAAGCCATCCGCCGCAAATGCCGCATTCTCTTCATGCCGGACGAGCACGTGGTGCACCGGATAATCCAGCAACGCGTCGTAGGCGGGCATGATCGCCCCACCCGGAAAGCCGAACACCACGCTTACGCCCTCATGCATGAGACTTTCCCAGATGATCTGGGCGCCGGTTCGTTGCATATGAAACCTCCACCGAAAAGTGCTCGGAATTAAAAGCCCCTCTCATGCGCCGCGGACGGTGTCTGGAGGGGCTTCATCGCCGAAATGATTGCCAGCAGTGGCTCAACCGCACAAAAAAGGGCCTCCCAAAATGGGAGGCCCTTTGCGGGTTTTCAGGTTCTACTTTGGCCCTGGTCCGGGCTAGCAGGTCCTCCCAAGCGGGTTTGGCTCCTTGATGACAAGGAGCTTGCTAATAAGAACCAGGGCCAGGTCAGAGACAGGTGTCATTTGCTTTTCCATACACACGGGACGGCACTCTAACACACGTCACCAAGCGTGTCAAATGAGCAAAACCCGCCAGAGCCGTCAGCGTTGATACACCTCGGGGTTCACGCAGTTCGGCAGCGGCTCGCCCGTCAGCCCCGCAATCAGGTTTTTTGCGGCCATCAGGGACATCTTCTGGCGCGTGGCGACGCTCGCACTCGCGATATGCGGCACCACGATGAGGTTGTCAAGGGCCAGAAGAGGACTATCGGCGGGAATTGGCTCAGGATCGGTCACGTCCAACGCGGCAGCAAAGATACGATGTTCGGCCAGAGCTTCGTACAACGCTCCGGCATCGACGATCGGGCCGCGCGCAGTATTGATGAGGATCGCGGTCGGCTTCATGGCTGCGAGCCGCTCCCGGTTCATCAACCCGCGCGTTTCTGGCGTCAGCGGGGTGTGAAGCGAGACGAAGTCGCTCTGGCGGAGAACTGTTTCGAGGTTCGCCGCTGTTGCGTTCAGCGCAGGTTCGGACTGAGGTGCCGAAGGATCGTAGTAGAGCACGCGCATGTCGAAGCCGCGGGCTCGCCTGGCCATCGCCTGGCCGATGCGGCCGAACCCGATCAGGCCGAGCGTGGCGCCGTGAACATCGGGTCCCAACAGGAGGGATGGCCCCCAGGTCTTCCACTTGCCCTCGCGCACGTATCGTTCGCCTTCCACCACGCGCCGGGCGGCGGCAAGCAGAAGCGCAAAAGCGAAATCTGCTGTGGCATCCGTCAGGATGCCCGGCGTGTTCCCGATGGGGATGCCCCGTCGGGTTGCTGCCTGTACGTCGATGTTGTCGAACCCAACGGCGTGGTTGGAAATCACCTTGAGCTGCGCCCCGGCTGCATCCATCACCTCGTCGTCGATGCGATCCGTGAGCAGGGTGAGCAGGCCATCCACGCCGCGCGCATGCTCGATGAGCGCATCGCGCGGGGGCGGCAGCTCGTCCATCCAGAGGTCGACATCACAGCAATCCTGGATGAGCTGGAGACCCTGGTCGGGGATGATGCGAGTCACGAAGACGCGTGGCGCGGCCATAACCGGCTAACCTTTCGCTGCTTTAAGCGCGGCCCGTGCTGCGGCGACCAGGTAGGACGAGTCAGTTCCAAGTGCAATCATGCGAAAGCCGCGAGCGATGGCGGAGGCTGCCGATTCACCATCGACCACATAGAGCCCCAGGGGCATGCCCGCAGCCTGGCCAGCGGTGATCACCCGGCTGATGGCTGCCTGGACCTCACCGTGTGTGATCTGCCCCAGGAGGCCCATGCTGCCCGACAGATCAAACGGACCTACGAAGAGCGAGGCGACGCCGGGGGTCTGCAGGATCTCGTCGATCTGGTTCACCGCATCGATGTGTTCGACCTGAAGGATGATTGCCAGGTCCTGGTTGGCTGTCGCCACATACTCGGAGAAGTTGAGGCCGAATCCATGGGCGCGAGTCGCAGCCGCTCCGCGCCGGCCCTGCGGCGGATACTGGCACCAGGCCACCGCTGCACGCGCTTCGGCTGCCGAGCGAATCTGGGGGATGACGATCCCGTCGCAGCCGGTGTCCAGGGCCTTCTTGATCCACGCCTCGCTGACCTCTGGCACGCGTATGATGCAGGGACAACGCCCCCCTGCGGCCTGGATGAGGATCTGCGCATCGGTCACATCCATCGGAGAGTGTTCCAGATCGATCCAGAGATAATCGAACCCGACTCGCGAGAGCAGGTCTGCAACGTCGGCGCAGGGCAACGAGATGATCGGTCCGATGAGGGTTTCGTTGCCTAATCGAGCCTTGAAGCTGTGATTCATTCGCAAGGGTGCTCCGTTCTGTTGGTTGTCGTTCGCCGGGTCCTATCTTACCCGGTAAACTTGGGCTCAGCCAATCCCTGGATGTCGGTGTGAACCACGAACAGGTCGCCAGATCCCGGAGCTGCCTGGCGCTCAGCGTCGCTCAACAGCAGCCAGGCGGTCGTCACGTAGAGATCCTTCAAGTCGGGACCGCCGAACACGCAGCTGGTGGGATTCGGCACCGGAAGCTTGATCGCCCGCTCGATCTTTCCATCGGGATCGTAGCGAGTGATGCGCCAGCCGCCCCACTGCGCACTCCACACGCATCCCTCTGCGTCGACGGTCAGCCCATCGGGAAGACCCTCTGACTCCGGCACCCTGGCAAAGGAGCGCCGGTTCGCGATCTCTCCTGTTGCCGGGTCGAAGTCAAATGCCAGCAGCTCGTACGCAAACTGCGCGGTGACATACATCGTCCTGTTGTCTGGACTCCAGCCCAGTCCATTGGAGCAGGCCAGACCTCCCGCCATCTTGTGCACGCTGCCGTCGACGTCCATGCGATAGAGCGAGCCTTCCGGCCGGAACTGGTCATCGGCGTAGGTGGAACCTGCCCAGAACCGGCCCATGCGATCGGCCGAGCCGTCATTGAAGCGCACCGGGCGATTGTCAGCCTCCGGGTCGTGGATGAACTGGCTCTGTCCCGTCTGTTCATCCCAAAAATACAATCCCTTGCGGGTGGCAAACACGAAGCCGCCTGAAGGCCAGGCGCCGCCCGCCCTCCTGGCTTGACCTGTCACAGGCAACCCGGGACTCCAACGGGTGAATGCTTTCGTGGCTGGATCAAGGCGAAAGACTGCGGGATTGTCCCAGATGTCCAACCAGTAGAGTGCCTGTTCTTCGGCATCCCACCGTGGACTCTCGCCGACTTCATTTTCCACCGTTAGAACATGTTCTATTTCGAACACGGCCAACCACCTTTCTAAGAATCGGGGCGCTGCAGGTCCATCGGCCTCCTGGGCGTTTGCACCGGCAGCAGTTAGCGCTGCATCGATACCGGCTGTGCCTGCCGTTTCAGTTCAAGGACCAGTTGGGCTGTGCGTGCGTCCGTGACCAGGCAGGTGCAGTAACCGCCTCGTAAGCCGGCCAGTATGGCGCGTGCCTTGCCCACCCCGCCCGACACTGCGATGATGCGCGGGATTCGCCGCAGGGATTCGGCGTCCAGGCTGATTGCGCGGCGATTGGCGGAGATGTCCAGCCACTGCCCGTTTTCATCGAACTGGTGCGCGACGACATCGCCGACCACGCCATTTTGCAGAAGCGATTCGAGCTCAGCGCGGCTGAGGTAGCCGGCACGCAGCAGACTGGACAATTCTGGCTGGGGGGTGCCGATGCCGATGACCGCTATGTCCGCCCGGGCTGCCAGGGCCAGTGTCTCCTCGATGGTTCGCTCCCGGCGTAGCGCGGTGGCCAACGCCTCATCATCCACCAGCAGTGGCGCGGAGAGAAATCGGAACGACGCGTGCAATTTTTGCGCGAGCCAACGGCCCAATTCGGCGCCGTCTACAAGTGGGTCGCCGTGGCCTACCGCGCCGATGAGTTGGACCACCATCGCGTTGGGCACAGGCGTGGCTGGCATCGCGCTCACCACGGCATGGACTGCGGTTCCCCAACTGACTCCGATGATCATTCCGGGACGCAATGCCTGCTGGAGGCAGCGCGCACCCAACTCACCGAGGCGCTTGAGGAGCACGCCATAGTCGTCCGGCGGTTCCGCCAGCACGTGTGCGCCCGCCAGGCCAAACTCCTGGCACATCCGTCGCTCCAACTCGGTGTCGGTGCGCAGCGGATAATGCACCTTAACCTCGACCAGTCCCGCTTCGCGAGCCTGATCCAGCAAACGTGAAACCATCGACCGCGACTTGTTGATTCTCTCGGCGATTGCGGCCTGATCCAGTCCGTCCACGTAATACCACAGTGCTACCTGTGCAAGGAGATCAACGCGATCGTCTTCCATCTGACACCCCTAGGCTACCGGCTCTTCCATTTTCTCGGATTGGCTCACTGAATTGTGCAAGAGACCCTATTGTATCGAATTATTGGCCCCGTGCAATTCCTGCATGCAAATATGTGCAACGCGCGATCCTGAGAGTGCTTTGGCTTGCTACGCGTTCAGCTTTGCCAGCCGATTCCACGGTTCCTTCATGGCCTCCAGGATATTCTTGTACTCCTCGTAGCGAGCCTGGTACGCAGGCGCCACCTGAGGATCCGGACGGTGTTCTCGTTCGATCTGCACGACCCTGGCAACCGCATCGGCATAATCGGCGTAGACCCCAACTCCGACGCCGGCAGCCATTGCTACGCCGCGCGCGGCCACCTCCGCGCCTTCCGGCACCTCGATCGGCAGTTGCAGCACGTCGGAGAAAATCTGCGTCCACACTTTGCTGTGCGAGCCGCCGCCGGTCATGCGGGCCTTATCGATCCGGGCGCCGGCAGCTTGCAGTTTCCGGATGTGGCTCAGATGGCCGAATACGACCCCCTCGTACAGTGCTCGCATGACGTGCGCCTTGGTATGCCATCCACCCAGCCCGTAGAAGCCCGCTCGGGCAGTTGCCTGCACATCGGAGCCGAACAGGTAGGGATGGAAGATAATATCATTGCTGCCCGGCGCCAGCGACGCGACTTTCTCGTTGCACACGTCGTACACCGAGATGCCGCGGGCCTGGGCTTCCTGTCTCTCTTCGTAGCAGAAGTTGTTCACGAACCATTCCAGGTTGGTGGCGGACGTTGCACTGCCTTCGAGGGTTAGCCACATGCCCGGAATCGCGAACAGCGAGCAGAGGAAGAGCCGCTTGTCGATGATGGGATCGCTGGTGATGACCTCGTTGATGCTCCACGTGCCTGCGACGATGCAGAGCACGCCCTCATCGATGACTCCCGAGCCGATGGCTGCAGCATCGATATCAAAAAGGCCACCGGTCACCGGCGTGCCCGCAGCCAGCCCTGTCTGCTGCGCAGCCTCCGCAGTCACCCTGCCGGCGATGGCGTGGGCCCACACGGGTCGCGGCAGGGCAGGCAGAATCTCGGGGATGCCGTAGATCTCCAGCAACTCCCGCGAGTAGTCGAGCCTGGCCGAATCATACAGGCCGCAGCCGCTGATGATCGAGTAGTCAGTGGTGTGCTGGCCTGTCAGGCAGTACTTGATGTAGTCCGTACACAGCATGACCTTGCCGATCCTGCGATAGCTGTCCGGCTCATGCTGCTTCAGCCAGGCCAGCAGGACGCGCGGCTGCCCAGCCCAACACGACTGCCGGACAAACGGAAAGGCCTGGTCGTGCACTCCGCCTGGCCGGTTCCACTCGTCCATGATGTCGGCCGCGCGGCCATCCATGGATGCGATGCCCGGGATGAATGTCCTGTCGTCGTGGTCCAGCACGTACAGGCCGTTGCCATGGGCTGAGTTGCCCACGGCGATGATCTCCAGCGGATCGATGCCTGACGAGTCTACTACTTCGTGGATTGCCTCAGCGGTCATTTGCCAGACGACGTCCATATCTCGTTCGGTGTAGCCCGGCTTGGGATATTGCACTTCTATCTTGCGACTGGCGACCCCGACCGTGCGCCCTTCCAGGTCGAAGATCGCCGCCTTGGAAAGGGTGAGGCCGTTATCGATGCCCATGAGGTACTTGCCCACTGGAAACCTCCGTGTATCAACCCAGGAACTGGTCGTAGATCTGGTGGCTGATCGGCGCCAAAGCCTTATAGAGCTGCCTGTAGATGGGCAGCAGGTCCGCGTAACGGGCCGTCACCCGATGGTCCGGCTCGAAGGTCGCGCCCGGCCTCCAGACATGCTCGAAGGCATCTTGTTCGTCTCGATAGATGCCGACGCCGATGCCTCCCAGCATGGCCGCGCCCAGGGGCGAGGCGTCCTCGACTGCCGGCGCCTCGATGGTCTGCCCAATCATGTCGGCCTTGTTTTGCATCCAGAACTTGTTACGGACTGCGCCGCCCACCACAACTAGCTTGTCGAACGCCACGCCCAAATCATGCTGCATGGTCCTGACGATGTCTACGAACTGGTAGTCCAACCCCTCGATGACTGCCCGCAGCATGTCACTCTTTGTGACGAAGTTGCTGAGTCCGACGAAGCCTGCCAGCGACCGGCTGTCGACTACCGGGCATCCCGCGCCTGACATATGGGGCAGGAACAAGGCGCCGCGTGCGCCCACGGGCGATCTGGCTGCGTCCGCCATAAGGAAGTCCCAGTCCACACCACCGCATTGTTCGGCCTGGAGCCTTGCCTCGCCGCCGTCTTCTTTCCATGTCGGACGAAACCGCGCCGCCCCACACGGTGTAAAGGTTGCGCGCGACATGCGCCTCCACCGTGACGCCTGTCCTTTGCGCTTCGGGGGTCAGCACCGGTGCGGGGATCGAAGCCAACACGATCTCCCAGGTGCCGCTGACGTCCAGGATGACGCCCTCCCTGAACGCGCCAACCGGCAGCGCGCCGCACAGGTAGTCGTGCCCGCCCAACACCATCGGCGTCCCAGGCGCCAAGCCTGTGGCTGCGGCAGCAGCAGGGGTGACCGCGCCCAGGGGTGTGCCGCTGGGGAGCGCATCGCACAACAGCCCGCGGTCGATGCCAGACAACGCCAGTATCTCGTCCGACCAGTTCAGCTTGCGCTGGTCGAACAGTAATGTGCAGGAGGCCATCGTGTAGTCGGTCGCAGCCACGCCGCACAGCATGTAGTTGACGAAATCCTCGATCAATAACCACTTGTGTGTTCGCTTGAGGACTTGGGGTTCGTGCTCTGCCATCCACAGCAGCCGCAATGCCGTTGAAAAGCGCCACAGGGTGTTGCCGCCGATAGAGAAGGTCTTCTCCGCGCCGATGTGCTTGATCCACCATTCGTACTGCGGTTGGGTGCGCGGGCAGTGCCAGCTGATGAGAGGATAGAGCCATTCGCCTTCTTCGCTGATGGGCAAGCCGTCCATGCCCATGCCCGTTACGGCGACGGCTCTGATGTTCTTCGGATCGTCAATCGCGGCGATGGCTTCCCGGAGTGCAGCTGCACTGCCGCCCCAGATCTGTTCCGGCTGCCATACGGTCCACTCGGGGTGCGCCGGATCCGGGTGGAATCTTTCGGTCGGGCGGCAGCCACTGGCCACGACATTCCCTTGAGTATCGTAAATGACAGCCTTGAGCGTCGTGGAGCCCAAATCCAGCCCGACAAGATAGTCCATTAGTGCACCTCATGGGTGGCAGCATTCAGCAGCTAGCCGAACACAGAGCGGGACTCCCCCCGATAGGGGCGGCCCTGGCGGTCGCCCGGAGGGGATTCGTGCGGCGGATAACCTCCGAACTCTCGCACCATTTGCACCATCGTCGCGTAGTTGTCCGGTTTGACGCCCGAATGAATGCTGTTGCTGGACGACAGAATAAAGCCGCCACCCGGCATCCCTTCGCGCAGCGCTTGCCTGGTTGCTTCGATCGTCTCTTCGACGGAGCCGAAGGTTAGCAGGTCTGCGCAATCCACATTGCCTTTGACCGCAATCCGATGGCCATACTTTGCCTTGACCTCGGCGATGCTCATGCCCCCCTTCGGGTCGATCGGATCGAGGCAGTCGATGCCAGAGTCCACGATCATGTCGAGGATTGGCCACAGGTTGCCGTCGGTGTGCTTGATGACCAGCAGGCCCAGTTCTTTGAAACCGCCCATCACCCGGCAAAGGCCCCCATAGAAAAGCTCACGGAAATGCCGTGGGGACATGAACGGGCCTCGACTGGAGCAGTAGTCATCGCCCGTGTACACGATTTTTATCCCCCGCGCAACGAGTTCTCTCGCCATGGCCAGGTTGATACGAACCGACATGTCCACCAGCGCCTGCACGAGCTCAGGGTCCGCGACAATCGCCATGAGCAGGTTCTCCATGCCCATCAGGTAGCGCGGAAGCGAAAATACATCGTTCAGGTGGACGATCACGGCGTACCGGTCGCCGTACAATTCCATGGCCTCCTCGACCGCCGTGTAACGCCCTGGCGCCAGGGGATCGGGCGGGACATAGCGTTCGAAGTCGGCCAGCGATGCAATTGGAGACTCGACCTCGATGCCGTGTTCTTCCTCCGTCTTTTGCCCGATGTAGCCCCACTCGCTGCGATAGCGCCCGCTCAGCGAGCGTCCGTCGCCCAACGCCTCCTTGGAGAAGTTGAGGTCCACCACCACAGCGTCCTGGCCCATTTTGACCGCGAACTCGTTGTAGTCCCGGCAGCCTGGCAGGAGGGCATCCCGAACCTTTCGATCCACCAGCCACTCGAAATGCGGGACGCGGTCCGGCTCTTGTCGCTGCAGGGCAGCCAGGACGCGTTCTCTGGGCGTCATCTCGGCCAAGCGCCCTCTCCTACCGCTGCCCGTAAAGACTGCCGTACATATCGCCGGTCTCGCCCAATTGCTCCGGCGTCAGGATGACCGGCTGGCCTCGCAGCATGGCCAGGTGTGTGATCTTGGCAATCTCCTCGACCTCGACCGCCATCTTGGCGGCCTGTTTGGGTGAATCACCGATGGTAAAGACACCGTGGTTCTGCATGATGATGGCCCGCGCGCCGGCGATCTTGGCCACGATCTCGGCGCCGATGGCTGCACCGCCGATGGCGACGTATTTGCCGAGCGGAATTTCACCGCCCACCATCGCCGAAGCCGTGAGGCAGGGGGGAATCGGCTGGCCCAATGCCGCGAAGCTGCTCGCGTAAGGCGAGTGTGTATGCCCGATGCCCCAGACGTCTGGCCGGTGGGCGTAGACATAAAGATGCGTGTCGGTATCCACCGATGGCTTCAGGCGGCCCTCTACGACCTTTCCGTCCATGTCCACGACAACCATATCGGCGGACGTCATCTCCTCGTAGCTGTAGCCGCTCGGCTTGATGACGACCAGTCCGGTCTGCCGGTCCCGGCCGCTGATGTTGCCGCTCGTCATTTTGACGAGGCCGTTCTTCGGCAGCTCCAGGTTACACTTCCAAACGATTTCTTTCAGTTCTTGCAGAAGCATCCAACACCTCTAGGTAAGGCTTGACGAACTCGCGCGCCGCGCGTACTGCGCCGAACGCATCGCCGGTGCGATCCATATGGCTCCACATCTCCACCACCATCGGGCCCCGAAACCTGCATTCCCTGAGCGCCTCGAAGGTCTCGGAGAAGGGCACGATACCCTCACCATAGGGTACGCCACGGATCGTTCTTGAGAGGCCGTCCTTGACATGTACGGCTACGATGTGGTCTTTTGCCAGCCGGAGCTGCTCCGGCGGAGAGAAGCCAGCGGCGGCAACGTTCGCCATGTCCGGGTACAACTGGACCCAGGGCGAGTTTACCGCGGCCATCAGGCGCATCGTGGCGGAGATGGACTCGCTGATGGAGACATCCACATTCTCCAGGCCCAGCATCAGGCAGGCCTGGCTTGCCCAATCTGCCCCCTGGTGCAGTCCATGGAGGAGGTGGGCCACGGTATCTGCGTCACTCAGCTCGTCGAAGATGTCGTATCCCGGAACCTGCACGATCCCCAGACCGATGTCCACCGCGAACCCGATCGCCTTGCGCAGGATCTCCAGCGCTTGGCTCCGTATCTCTGGCGAGCGGCTGCCCAGGGGATAGGTGCGGTGCGCACTCAGGCACATCGTCAGGATTCGGACCCCTGAATTCGCTATCGCGCGGCGCAGTGCAGCTCGCTCAGTCGTTGTCCAGTCCAGGCGGCCCAGCCGCTCGGTGCTTTCGTCGATGGAAATCTCGGCGAAATCGTAGCCCGCTTCGGCCGTGGCTGCCAGGCGTTTTTCCCAGGACCACTCGGCCGGAAGCGCCTTTTCATATAGGCCGACCGGGATCATAGCATGCCTTTCCTTGGGCAAAAATCCTGAACGGCTCAGGCCTTCCTGCCACGTATCAGCACATGATTCAGAACGACCGCGAGAAGCAGCACACTGCCTTTAGCGACGACCTGCCAGTACGCTGGGATGACGGTCATCAGGCCCGTCGTGATGCACACGATGATGAGTGCGCCCACGATGGTCTTGGCCACCGACCCTTCACCGCCGGCGAAGGATGTCCCGCCGAGCAAGACGGCGATGAGACAGTCCAGCTCCATACCATCGCCCGAGAGGGGATCGCCCAACGACATGTAGCTCGCCCGGGCCACGCCGGCCAACGCTGCGAACACCCCGACGACCACGTACAGTAGCCACACGTACTTCACGACATTGATGCCCGAGAGCTCGGCCGCGGTCCGGTTGCCGCCGATGGCCGCCGCGTACTTTCCGAGAATAGTCTTGCGCTGCACGATGACCAGGACTAGGATTACCGCCACGGCGACGAAGAAGGATGCGGGCAGCCCGAGCACGACGTCCTGGCGAGCGTAGTAGTTGATGAACGCCGGCATCTTCTGCGTGGCCGTGCTCTTGATCGCGGAGGTCCCGTCGGGGACGATGAGCAGCGCGATGCCCTTGAAGAGATTCAGCGTGACGAGAGTAGCGATAACCGGTGTGATGCGCAGCTTCATGACATTGAAGCCGTTGAGCAGGCCCATACCGACTCCGACGACGAGCGTGAGCAGCAGGGCAGGCAGGAAGGCGAACCCGTTGAGGATCATCAGGCTGAATACGACCGCGCTGAGGCTCATCGCACTGCCGACCGAGAGGTCGATGTAACCGGAGATCATCAGCAGGCAGAACGCCCCACTCAGCGTCAGGATTGGGACGGAGATGCGCAGCATGTTGATCAAGCTGTCCGGGCTGAGGAAAGCCCCTCGGCCGAACAACCCGACCTCTCCGACCTTGATCAGGCTGAAGGTCACGACGATCACCAGCAGGACGACGTAGATGTAGTACTTCTTGACGGTCGCTCGCAAGGCCTCTGATCGCTCGACCGCGCCCGAGGTCTCGCGCACCGGCGCCTTCATCGTTGTCATGCCTCTCTCCTCCAACTTACTTGTTGTCGTGCGTTGTGCCGGACAGTGCGGTCCGCTGGGATCGCGACCTGTCCCGGCCGGTGTCAGCCGCGATTGCGTCTGTCAAGCGCCCAGCGTTGTGCCAGGATCGCGACGAAGGTCACCACCGCCTTAAGCGTGAACTGCCAATCGGGCGATAGCAGCAGGCCAGTCGCCGCAGTCGTCATCACTGAGAGCAGGATGGCTCCGACGAACATGCCCAGAACCGACCCGAAGCCGCCGGCGATGCTGACGCCGCCCAACAGCGCCACCACCAGCGCATCAAACTCATAACCCATGGCCCGCCCGGATAGACCCGCCTTGTACTCCGATGCTAGCAGGATCCCGGTGATGCCGGCCAATAGGGCGCTGAAGATGTAGAGCATGGTCAGGTGGCGCGCCACCTTGATGCCGGACAGCCGTGCAGCCTCCTGGTTCGCGCCGATCTGGTAGGTGCGCCGTCCGAATACGGTCTTACGCTCGATAAAGAAGGCGAAGATCAGGAGCACGATCATGATCAGTACAGAGATCTTGAGCGAGGTGCCCGGGATCGCCGCGTTGCCGATGATGCCGAAGACCTTCGGGAGGCTTGTGTTGCGCTGCGCGCCTTGGGTGATAACCTGGCCCACGCCGCGTGCAAGCATCATGGTACCAAGCGTCACGATGATCGACGGTACCTTTAGCTTGGCGATGAAGAAGGCGTTCAAGCCGCCCACCGACACTGCGCCGAGAAGCGCGAGCGCGATCGCGACGCCGTAGGGAAGCCCCAGGCCGTTGCCGAGCACGTTGCGTGACGCGTTTGTTGCCTGGCAGAAGTACACCGAAAGGACGCCTGTCAGCGCGATCACCCCACCGACCGACATATCGAAGTTGCCCGTGACCAACAGGAAGCTCACGCCGATGCCGAGGATTACAATGTACCAGTTGTTCGTCAGGATGTTGACGATGTTCTGCGGCTTGTAGAAGTTCGGCACAAACAGGCAGGCGATGAGGAACACGACAACCAGAACGCCGATCATGAACAGGCTGATGAGCGTCTCGTTGCTCATCCGGCCCCCCTTCAGGGCCTTCTGTGCGGGTTTCGTAGATTCCACGTTCACTCTCCTCCCGTGACCGCCGCCACCTTGCCGTTTGCCGTGGCCTGATCAACGCTCACGCCGCTCACGGCGTGCATCATCATCTCGCTGTCGATGTCGCAGCCGTTGCGAATCCTCTCCACCATGGCTCCATCGTACAGGAGGTAGATCGAGTCGCAGATATTTACGACCTCAGGAAGCTCGGACGAGAAGATGAGGATGGACTTGCCGGCGGCCGCCAGCTGGCGGATGATACTGTAGATCTCGCTCTTCGCACCGACGTCGATGCCGCGCGTTGGTTCGTCCAGCATGAGCAGGTCTGCGTCGGCAAACAGGCACTTCGAGAGCACCACCTTCTGCTGATTGCCTCCCGACAACTGCGCAGCTTCCTTTTCGATGCTGCTCGTCGCGATCTTTAGCTTATCGATATATTCAAGCGTGACCGTTCGCTCCTTGGCACCATCCACGAGACCCCCGCGAGCGATCTTCTTCATGTTCATGACAGGTATATTGCCGCGAATCGTGAGCAGGGTGAAGAGACCCTGCGAGCGGCGTTCTTCTGGCACCAGCGCGATTCCGGCCTCGATCACGCGATCGGGCGATGAGGCCAGCTTCTTTCCCTTGAAGATGATGTCGCCGGTGTACGAATCCGCACCGTAAATGGCCCGCGCCAGTTCGGTCTTTCCGGCGCCGACGAGGCCGTAGAAGCCCGCGATCTCTCCGCGGGGGAGATCGAACGAGATGTCCTGGAGCTTGTGGTTCGAGACGTGGCGCACCTGGAGGATGACATCCTCGCAGTCCTGCTCGCGCGGAGAGTACTGCTCGAAGACCGTCTTGCCGATCATCATCTTGATCAGGTCTGAGCGGTCTTTGATCTCGGCGACCGGCATGGTGGCGACATGGCCGCCGTCACGCATCACGGTTACGTAGTCGCCCAACTCAAAGATCTCGTCGAGCCGGTGCGAGATATAGATCACCGTGACGTTGCGCTCGCGTAGGCCCTTGATGATCGTGAAAAGGCGGACGATTTCGCCCTCGGATAGGGCTGCAGTCGGCTCGTCCATGATGATGATGTCGGCTTCGGTCGCGACGGCCTTGGCGATCTCGACGATCTGCTTCTTGGCAACGCTGAGGTCGGAGACGAGCTGGTTCGGCCTGATCGATGGCTCGAGGCTGTTCATCACGCTGATGATCTTGTTGACTTTGTCAGTCTTGAGGAGGAAACCGAACCGCGTGTCCTCCATGCCGAGAGTCAGGTTCTCTTCGACGGTCAGCTGGTCAACGACGTTCAACTCCTGAAAGAGCGTACTGATGCCCTGATCCTTGGCCTCCTTCGTGCTGGATGCCACGTACTCCTCGCCGTTGAGCAGGATCCTGCCACTAGTGCGTTGGTACGCGCCCGTGAGAATCTTGATCAGTGTGCTCTTGCCCGCCCCGTTCTCGCCTACGAGGCAGTGGACGGTGTTGCGCTTGATGTCGAAGCTGACATCGTTGACCGCCCGCACACTTGGGAATTCCTTGACCAGGTTCCGGATTTCGAGAACGTTGCCGGTCAGTTCCATACACCCCTCCAAACCCCGGAGTTGTCGCCTGCCATCGTGTCGCTAGCGAGCGGCTCGATTTGCCTACGATGCCAGGTTCTGGTTGTGAGAGGGTCCGCGTGGGCCCTCCCACAACGATTCCAGCTCCGGTCAGCGATGTGCCGGGCTGCCCACCACGTCCCGACCACTGCCGGAACGTGGTGGGCCAACCCTTCTACTCGATGTTGGTGCCGAACTGGACGTTGAGCCACTCGGCGGCTTCGGCCTGCGGCATGGCGTAGAAGTTGATGTCGTAGGCCTTATAGAACTGCTCGACGTGCGGGTCAGAGGTCATGGGCAGCTTGCCTTGGGCGACATCCATGATCAGGTCGATGCGGCCGCGGCCGGTCTCGATCGGAGGCAGGCCCATGGAGAACTTGAGGGAGCTGCTGGGATCGTAGACGAGTTCGTACTCGACCGGGTCGAAGTCGACGCTGGCCACGATCTCGGTCAGCGGCTTGCCGTCCTGCATCTTGCCGCGGCCGGCCTCGATGAGCCCGGCCATGGTGCCGACGGTGAGGTTGGAGGCCTCGGAGTAGATCAGGTTGACCTCGGGATGCTGGGTGACGAGGTCCTTGATGATCTGCTTGGCGGCGTCAGCGCCCTTGCTGCCATCGAGGCAGCCCAGGTCGGTGGCGGTGGGGTCGATGGAGAGGACGCCCTTGACGAAGGGATCGGTGCGGCCCGACTTGACCTCGGTGTGATTGGGCCAGCCGAGCTGGACCATGACGATGGGTTTGTCGGGGTTGGCGTCCTTCCACTGCTGGGCCATTTCGGCGCCCATGGCGAAGGAGATGCCGGCCTCATCGCTGCGTGCCACCGGGATGCCCGTGTCGCCCATGGGGCTAAAGAAGGAGGTCAGGATGATGCCCTTTTCGAGCATTTCCTTGACAGCGGGCAAGGCTGCGGGGTCATCCCAGGCGTGCAGGGTGGCGGCGTCCATGCCCTGGGCCATGATCTGGTCCATGTTGGCCGTCATGGTGGCGGAATCGGACTTGCCGTCGAAGACGAAGACCTCAGCGCCGTACTTCTCCTTGGCGTAGCGTGCGGCCTCGGTGGACTGGCCCTGATGGAAGACGTTGGACAGATCCGACACGAAGAACGCAATCTTCTTCGGTGCGTCCGTCGCCGGCTTGA
>CAYLZG010000040.1:0-5441 GCA_964387985.1 uncultured Anaerolineales bacterium
GTGCGCAGGGGTGTCCAGCGCCTTCTCGAGCCGGACGGCCCGAACCAATGGCGTGGGTCTCCACAGCCGGTAGATGTCGCGCAACTCCTCCGGAATGGGAATGTAGCGATCTCTGCTGTACTCCTGCTCGATGAGCCCCATCGGAAAGAGTGGCGCCCAGTCAGCAGGCTGAAGGGGTTGGCCCGTGCCGGGATTCAACGCAGGAGGCATCTCCACCGGCATATCGGCCAGGACGTTGTACCAGGCCGTAGGGATGCGATACTGAGGCAGGACGATGCGGTAGTCTTCCGAAAGACCGTTGGCTGTTTGTGCGTGCAACATGATGTTCCCTCCCCTTGTGAGATGTTCTTGACGGGCTGCTGCAACATTGTGCGGAGGGGAGGGATTTGCCCGCCGGTGATTAAACATAAAACCCTCACCCCCAAAAGGGGACGAGGGTCAGAAGACGCCCGTGGTGCCACCCCAGTTAGATCAGCCATCCCACATCAGGGATCTTACAGCCGATCTCGCTCTTTGCAGGGACGGGACGCGGTCCATACATGGCACTCATTGCCACGAAGTCCTATCCGATCCCCTCGCCTTGCTAACGGTGGCGTTCCGGCCTGGCTTACTCACACCTGGTGGTATTTTCAGCTGGCAGCTCCCCGGTCCATTCGGCACGTGCTCTGGCGCGGGCCTCGCAGCAGTTGGCCCGCTCTCTGACGCCTCGCTCACCCACATCGTGGATGCATGCGTACTCGTCCGGTTCATCGCCTTTGTGTGGCGTATTCAATTGTGACGCCACTATAGCATACCCGCGAACGCGTGTCAAACACGCAGATCGCCGCGTTGCCCGACTCTGTGCTGAGGTGATCGAGCAGGATGCCAGCCACAGCGCGGCGGCAACCACCGTTGGTCAGCGCGTCATACATTGGCTGCCCTACACAGGCGTGTTATAATCTATTGGATTTTGATCGATAAGGGCTGATTCCAGACTTTGCGCACTCATGCTCAACCGTTCCTGCCGCTAATCGCAGTAGTGACGACCGCGGTCGTCCTCACGCTGGTGCTGTCTCACGGTGTCGATGCGCGCACGACGTTTCAGTCCTCGCCCGTTCTCCCTACACCGGTGACGCCCGCACCGTTCGATCCAGCACTCACCCCACCTCCGCCTGGCCTGACGGCGCAGCCCTTCGCCTCGCCCGAACCGCCCACCTCTGCGCCTGAGCCTCCATACGGCGGCCCAACGCCGACAGTGACCGGTTTTCTGCCTGCGCCATTGTCAACCCGAACGATCTCGGTTCGCTGCCGCTGGCCCAGCCTGCGATCACGAATCTCGAAAGCGCTCCGGAACCCACGCCGCCCACTCCGGCAAACGATGACCCCAGTCTGCGGGCAGGTCTCGCGCTGATCAATCTAGTCTGGCTCATATGCGGAGGGAGCCTGCTCATCGGCGGCGCGGTAGCCATTTTGCTCCTCCTGCGCCGGAGCGGTCGGCTTTAAAGTCCATATGTCTGGCCTCACCGCACGGATCGCCATGCCTGCCGTCACGCTGCTGGCGTTTGCGCTGCGCGTCCTGCCGCTTCTTTCGCAGAGCTTGTGGCGAGACGAAGTCGATGCGCTTCTCTTCGCCACGCGGCCCCTGCCCCAACTGCTGGAGATGTTCCGCCAGCCGGGGCAGAACGGTCCCCTTTTCTTCCTGGCGCTGCGGCCCTGGCTGGCGATTGTTGGACACAGCGAGTTCGGCCTGCGTTTTCCTGCGGCACTGGCCGGAACGCTCTCGGTGCCTCTCATCTACGTCTTGTTGGTCCGCCTGGCAGGTCGCCGCGTGGCCGTGCTGGCCGCCCTTTTCGTTGCGACCGCTCCCTATGGAGTCTGGTACGGGCAGGAAGCCAAGATGTACGCGCTCTTGACCGTGCTGATCCCGGCGTCACTGCTGGCCATCGTCGAGATAGCGCGGCGAGGTGGCTGGGCGCCCTGGGCAGTACTATACCTGCTGACCAGCCTCGCCTTCTATACGCACTTGCTCGCCGTCCTCGTCGTGGCGGTCCAGATTCTGTGGCTGCTCATCCTGCCCTGGGCGCCGCCGCGGAAGCGCGTTTCCGGCGCCACACTCTATCTGCTGATGCTAGGGCTGCCGTATGTGCCCTTCCTGAGGTGGATTCCTCCGCTGTGGACCTCAGCCTACCAGACAGGTCACCCCTTCGTGCCCCTGGGCACCATCTTTCAGATCCTGGCCGGCGCGTTCAGTCGTGGCGTTCTGGGCATCCAGCCGGTGTCGTTGTTGCCATACATGATCGCATTGGTGGCCGGAATCGCATTGTGGCCGGCCGCGGCTGGAGGACGTGCGGCCGGGCCGCAAGAGGGCGATCGAGAGGTCCCGCGGCACGCAGAACCACGCATGGCTTCAAGACGCGGCGCCTCTGTCCTCCTGGGAACCTGGTTGTTGTTGCCGCCCCTGCTCATCTACGTGGTGTCGCTGGGCATGCCTATCTTCACCGACCGGTACCTCGTCTGGGCCTTGCCGGCATACTGTGCTCTGCTGGCCTGCGGGGTCGTGGCGCTACATCGCATCTGGCCGCCCATTGGAGTAGCTGTCGCGCTGTTGATATTTGCGCTCAACGGCTGGAGCGTGTATCTTCAGGCAAGCCAACCGATCAAGGCCGATTTTCGTGCCGCCGCCAGTTACGTGCTGGCGTCACATCAACCGAACGACATGGTGCTGTACCAGATCCCATACAATCGATTCACTTTCTCCTATTACGCCAGCAGGAACGACAATCCGGAGGATCCCGCATGGACGGGGATCGAAGGACCCTATACCAACAACGGCATGACCGAGGCTGAGGCAGATGCGTGGATGGCGACAAGGATCGGCGGTGCGCAGACCCTGTGGCTGATCATGTCCGAGGCCCCGATGTGGGACGAACGTAACCTGACCGGCCGGTGGCTTGAGGATAACGCCACGGCAGCGGATCGCGCCGAGTTCGCTCGCGTGACAGTGACAAGATTCGTTCGATAACCAGCAAACGGCAGAGGAGCTCACATTGTTGATGGAATTCCAGGCGAACCTGGCCTCGATGGACGATGGGCCATCGACCGGTGAGCCGGATTGGATGCCCGGCGCGGAGGAGATCGCACGTGCACGCTCCTCATTAGCCCGGCAAGGCGTCCTGGCTGCATTGGAACGGGGCACACCCACGGCCCGCATGGTCGAACCAGGGCAAACGCCTTGGCCATGGCTGATCGG
The DNA here is from genome assembly GCA_964387985.1 of uncultured Anaerolineales bacterium. GTDB lineage: Bacteria > Chloroflexota > Anaerolineae > CG2-30-64-16 > CG2-30-64-16 > JALOOB01. The sequence goes on from CAYLZG010000040.1 coordinate 3,230, forward strand.
GGGCGCGCTATGGATCGTTATATGGCCTGCCGTGATTGCACTTCGCATCGGCATGGGCTGGTGGGCGAATTGGCTGCCCATTTGGGTGGCGCCGGTCGCCGGGGCGCTGCATATGCTGGCGCTGATCGGACCGGTGTGGCTGGCCCAGCGAGATGCCAGCCGTTCTTCACTCCGCAGGCGTTTTGGCCGTGTGCAGACGCTGGCGCAGATGCTGGCGTTGGATCCTGCTGAATTCGAGACGTGGATCGCCATGATGTTCCAACTGAACGGATATCGGGTGCACAACACACCTCACAGTGGCGATCATGGCGTCGATATCGAGGTTTCCCGCCCTCCCGTCAACACCGGCCTGGTGCAGTGCAAGAGGTACCGGGGTACAGTGGGCGAACCCGTCGTGCGCGAACTCTACGGGACCTTGATCCACGAACGCGCCGACCGTGCCTGGCTTGCCACGACCGGCGCGATCTCGGGCAAGGCCCGTGAATGGGCCGCAGGAAAACCAATCGAGTTGTGGGACGGCCAGAAGCTCGTAGAACTGGCACGCAAGACACGATAACCTATCACAGACAATGAGGTCAGGATGAAACGTACCGTCACAAACCGACCGCTCGTCTTCGCGCATCGAGGTGCAAAACGCGTAGCACCCGAAAACACCTTGCCTGCTTTCGAGGCAGCTATCCGCCTTGGAGCGGATGGTGTCGAGCTGGATGTGCAGTACAGCTCCGACGGCAAGCTGGTCGTATTCCACGACCTGGACCTCGACAAAACCTCCAATGGCAAGGGCCGGCTGACAAGCCGCACATTCGATGACTTGCGCAAGCTTGATGCCGGCTCGTACTTCGGCCCCCAATTCCATGGCACACGCATTCCCACGCTCGATGAAGTGCTGGACCTGGCCAAGGGAAAGCTACTCGTGAATATCGAGCTCAAATCGCTGGACATCTCGGGCGCGGTGCTCGGCATTGATACTGTGAAGGCTGTCCGCGCACATCGCATGGTCGGCGATGTGGTCATCAGCTCATTCAATCCCTTTGCGTTGCGCCGCTCCAAGCAGGCTGGGCCCGAGATCGAACACGCGCTGCTGCTGGCTGCCGATACGTCGGCGTGGACGCGTTGGGGGGTGAACGTCCACTATTCGAAGGCCGAGGGCCTGCATCCCGAGACAGGCATGGTGGATGCTCGCTACATGGCCGCGGCACGGCAGCGCAACATGCCAGTGCGCGTTTGGACCGTAAATGAAGAAGAGGATATGCGCCGGCTTGCGGGCTTGGGCGTTGATGCCATCATTTCTGACATACCGGACATTGCCCTGGCAGTGCTGAACCCCATGAGGGCCGGTCGATGAACGAGCCCCTGTCATCCCTCCAACCGTTTTTTACGCCCAATGGCGTCGCGGTGATCGGCGCAAGCCGCGATCCGTCGAAGCTGAGCTATGGGGTCATTCGCAACCTGGTTGACCCCGAACGGGGGTATCCGGGACCGATCTATCCCATTAACCCGAAGGCAGATGAGATCCTGGGCCTTAAGTGCTACCCTGACATCGGATCTGTGCCTGACCCGGTCGAGCTTGCAGTCCTGATCATCCCGGCAGCAGTCGTGGCAGGGGCTATCGAAGCCTGCGGTCGCCGCGGTGTCAAGGCTGCCATTGTCATCTCCGGCGGCTTTCGGGAGGTCGGGCCGGATGGAGCCGCGCGTGAACGAGAGATGGTTGAAGTTGCGAAGCGCTATAGCATGCGCGTCATGGGACCGAACGGCATCGGCGTCATCGACACGCACACGCCCCTCAACACCACATTCGTCAAAGGCATGCCGCCGAAGGGCAATATTGCATTCCTTTCCCAATCCGGCGCACTGTGTGGGGGCATCATCGACTGGACTGTCGGTCACGGCATCGGTTTCAGCCGCTTCTTGAGCGTGGGAAACGAGGCAGATGTCAACGAAACAGACGTGATCCCCTTCCTGGCCGCGCATGATGTCACCAAAGTCATCACATTGTACCTCGAAGACGTAAAGGGTGGACCGGAATTTGTCCGGGAGTTGCGGAACGCGGCGGCTCGCAAGCCGGTCATCGTTCTCAAGGGCGGACGCACCGGCAGCGGGCAAGCCGCCACTGCTTCACACACCGGCGCCCTGGCGGGTGTCCACGCCGCGTTCAGTGCGGCATGCAAACAAGCGGGAGCGTTGGAAGTGGAGAGCGTGCAGGCGTTGTTCG
>CAYLZG010000040.1:5451-26844 GCA_964387985.1 uncultured Anaerolineales bacterium
GCCTTCGCCTACCAACCGCTGCCCCAGGGCAACAGGATCGCCATCGTAACCAATGCGGGCGGGCCGGCAGCCCTGGCAGCCGATGCACTGGAAGCCTCAGGCCTCCTTCTGGCGCGCACAGCGGCAAACACAAAGGCAATGCTGCGGCCACAGGTAGCCCCGGATGCACAGCTTGGCGGCCCTATCGATCTGCTGGGTGGAGCAGACGAAAAAACATACCGGCTTGCGTTGGACGCGGCATTGGCTGATCCGAACTGCGATGGTGTGCTGGCGGTTCTCGTACCCCAGGTGCTGGTCAACCCCGTGGCAGTGGTCGAGGCCTTCGGCGCTGCGGCCGCAGCACAGAGAAGTCAGCCCAAGCCCGTGGTCGTTTGCCTGATGGGTGACGTCAGCCTGAAAGAGGCATCGGCGACCGCCCACCGGCTGCAACTGCCGGCGTACACGTTCCCCGAGGATGCCGTGCGGGTGCTGGGTGCACTGTGGCATCGCAAGCAGTTCGAAGATCGATTGGACCGGGACGGCGATCAACTGGTCCCAAGCGAAGCCGAACGCCTGGTTGCCGCCAAGGGCCGGCGCAAGGTTCAGGACGTTCTTATGCTGGCACACGCAGCCGGTAACCATGCACTGGATGCTGCAGCATGCCGGGAACTGTTAGAGGCCTACGGTATACGGATGCCACGAGAATTCGTCACCCGAGATCCGGGCGACGCGGTCAGGTTCGCAGAGGAGATTGGCTACCCGGTTGTACTCAAGATCATCAGTCCTGACATCCTTCACAAGTCCGACATCGGTGGGGTGATCGTCGGTGTAAAGGACGCAGAGGCCGTCAGATCGGGCTTCAAGACGATTCTGACGCGTGCCAAGGCGGCGCACCCTGCTGCCCAGATACGCGGTATCCAGGTGCAGGAGATGATCGAAGATGGCCAACAGGTGATCGTCGGCATCAAGCGCGATCCGACCTATGGCCCGCTCGTGATGTTCGGGTTGGGCGGCATCTACGTGGAAGCGCTGGCCGACGTGAGCTTCCGCCTCGCGCCCCTGACTCGGACGCATGCCGGGGAGATGATCGATGAGGTGCGCTCGGCCAGATTATTGCAGGGACTACGCGGCGCGCCCCCGGCTGATCGCGATGCCTTGATCGATACGATCATCCGCATCAGCCGGCTGGCTGCTGAGCACGAGGAGATCCTCGAATTGGATGTGAACCCGCTGATGGTTCTGCCCGCCGGCCATGGCGCCGTAGCGGTAGATGCGCGAGCAATTTTGGCGTCATGAACCAACGAGCCTATCCCGATCCAGCCTTCCTACGCCAGGTGCCCTATTTCGCCGGCTTGCCTCAGCCTGTGTTGGCAGCGCTGGCGGCGGCTTGCGTGGAACGCAGGGTCAGCCGGGGACAGCTCATTTTCCTGGAGGGGGAGACCTGCACGGGTCTCCACATCGTTGGATCGGGCGAGGTTAAGATTTTCAAGCTATCGCCGCAGGGGCGAGAGCAGATCCTTCATCGCGTGGGACCTGGGGACACCTTCAATGATGTCGCGGTGCTTGACGGAGGTCCAAATCCGGCAAGCGCCGCTGCAATCACCGACGCGTTGCTGTGGGTGATCATGCGCGCCGAGATGCAGCGACTGGCCCAGACATATCCAGTGCTGGCCTGGGCGTTGATCGAGAGCATCGCGCGTCGCGCCCGGCACCTGGTAGCCATGGTGGAGGACCTCTCACTGCGATCGGTCAAGTCGCGCCTGGCCAGGTTGCTGCTGAGCGAGGCCGAACGCGCAGCCAAGGCCGGCGAACTCGATCGCAGCCAAATGGTCACGCAATCGGAGATGGCAGCGCGACTCGGCACTGTACGCGAGATGATCGGCCGCGCGTTGCGCGAGTTGGCCGACGAAGGCCTGATCAAGTTCGACCGCCACCGGATCGTCATCCTCGATCAAGAAGCCCTGGCCGCCGTGCGCGACGGGATGTAGTAGAGACAAAAGTCCCATACAAAAGAGTGCTCCACTGCTATGCTGACAGCGACGGTGGAGCGCTGTGCGCCAGGAGATGCTTTATGTCAACCGATGCCATATTACCCGAAATCGATGCTGCCATCTGCACTGGCTGCGGCGATTGCGTGGCCGCGTGCAAGCCGGGTGCGCTGGCCCTCCATAACGGCAAGGCAGTCCTTGCACGGCCTGATCTGTGCGAATATGACGGCCAGTGCGAGCCAGCCTGTCCCGTGGATGCCATCGATCTTCCCTATATGGTGGTGCTTCGCACGCCGGCCCAATTGAGCGACTGACACCAAGCGACGGCAGCAGATGCGATAAAAGTCCCTGACAACTGCATGTGCACAATTGTACAATCTGTTCGCAGCACGATTCAACCAGCGATAATTCGCGCTGCATCAAGGGGAGCGTAGCAATGCTTGAACACTTCTGTCCCGGCTCGGGCGGCCTGCGCAGGGACATCACCCTGACCATCAAGACATGCCCTGAATGCGGATCCGATGTGGAGCTATTCTCGATCGACAAGAAGGTCGCGTGCGACAAATGTGGGTTTGTCGTCTACAACAACCTGCAGTCCTGCATTCAATGGTGCCGCTACGCCGAACAATGCGTTGGTGCGGACGTGGTTGCCAGGATGAAGGCGGAGTGAACATGAAGACGAAACGAAACATCATCGTCATCGATGAAGAGAAATGCGATGGCTGTGGCAACTGCGTGCCTGCGTGCGTCGAGGGCGCATTGCAGATCATCGATGGCAAGGCCCGCCTGGTAAAGGAGAGCTATTGCGACGGCTTGGGCGCGTGCCTGGGCGACTGTCCGCAGGGTGCACTGACCGTAACGCAGCTCGAGGTCGATTCGTATGACGAAAGCAGTGTGTTGACCTATCTCGCACAGAAATCCCCCGAGCTGGTGCAGCGCCATGTCGAACACCTGCAAGCGCACGGGATGACTTCCTCCTTTGTCCCACCTCCGGTGCAACCCCAGCGCTCGCCCGTTGCGATGTGCCCCCCGATAGAACTGAGCGCCTGGAACGAGCCGGTCGAGGAAGATCCGCACAGCACTGCAGCAAGCGGTGCGCTGCGTGCCAGATCTGAGCTGCGCCAGTGGCCGGTTCAGCTCACCTTGATGCCGGTCAACGCACCTTTCCTCCAACACGCTACTCTGACGCTGATCGCGGACTGCGTGCCCTTCGCTAATCCGAACATGCACGCAGATTTCATCCGCAACTCCGCGATTGCCGTCGGTTGTCCTAAGTTGGACGACGCGCAGGCCTATATCGACAAACTTGCGAAGATCCTGGCGAGTAACGATATCCGCGGCCTAAGGGTAGCCTATATGGAAGTGCCATGCTGTCGCGGGCTGGTCTTCATTGCGCAGCAGGCGCTCAAGGCCAGCGGAAAGGGGCTTCCGCTCGAGATAGAGATGGTGCCGATAGGCGACTAGCATGACGGCTCAGGTCCCGTTGGCTATTTGTGCCTTCTTGCGCTATACTACGAGACGGTTCACCGCAGGTGACAGCCTACTCCCACAGGCAAGTCTGGCCTCACTTCCCACCCAAGGAGGTCTTGTATGCAAAATGCCCCCCCTGAGGCGAAGCCGAAGGGCCGCGTCGCACAATTTTTCAGCGCCACTCCGCTGTGGATCTGGATGGCGCTGGCCGGGCTTTTTGGAGGCGCCGCCGGTTTAGGCGGTTTCACGCTCTCCTATGCCAATTTCCTGGCCTACCTGAACAACGATCCACAAACCTGCGTTCAATGCCACATCATGCGCGAGCAGTTTGACGGTTGGGCGCGGGGCAGCCACCATGCCGTAGCAGTCTGCAACGACTGCCATGCACCGCACGACAACATGGTGCACAAGTACTTCGTCAAGGGCGTCAACGGCATGCGGCACAGCTATGCATTTACCACCGGCAACCACCCTGAGCCGATTCGCATCACCGAGATGAACCGTGAAGTGACCCAGCATGCGTGTCTGTACTGCCATGGCGACCTGACGCAAGCCATGAACTACGCTCATACTGATGATTCCACCGACTGCCTGACCTGCCATGAGGGCGTCGGGCACGACAAATAGGAGGAGAGAACGATGACACCGTCCCAACCTAAGGCCCCTACTCGCCGCTGGCTTTGGGTCGCACTGGCGTTCGTCGCCGGTATGCTCATCATGGGAGCTATTGCCTTTTTACTGACAAACATCCAAACCCGCAAGGCAGAGGCGGTCGAGTTCCCGCTGAAGACCGTCCAAATCGACGCGAACGAGCTGGACCCGGCTGTCTGGGGTCAAAACTTTCCACGTCAATATGACACGTTCAAGAAGACCGAGATCGACGGCAACAAGACCCCCTATGGCGGTTCGGAGCCGTACGATAAGCTGGAAGCATACCCGATGCTGAAGCGCGTGTGGGCCGGTTACGCATTCAGTGTCGACTTCAATGAAGAGCGCGGACACTACTACGCGCTCATCGACCAGAAGGAAACGAAACGCCAGGAAGTGGTTCAGCAGCCAGCAGCCTGCGCCAACTGCCACACAGCCAACGCACCGCAGCTGATCGCTCAGATGGGCTGGGAAAACTTCAACAAGACGCCCTATAAGGAGATCCAGGACCAGTTCCACCTGGGCTCATCGTGTGCCGACTGCCACGACCCGGACACCATGGAACTGCGGATCACCCGGCCAGCATTCAAGATTGCCATGGAAGAAATCGGCGTTGACTTGAGCAAGGCTACGCGCCAGGAGATGCGCACTTACGTCTGCGCCCAGTGCCACGTCGAATACTACTTTGAAGGCGAAAACAAGCTGTTGACCTTCCCCTGGGATAACGGGTTCCAGATCGACAACATCATCGACTACTATGATGAATACGGCTTCAAAGACTGGACGCACAAGGAAACCGGCGCGCCGATGCTCAAGGCCCAGCATCCGGAGTTCGAGACATTCACAACCAGCCTGCACTATCGTTCGGGCGTGTCGTGCGCCGATTGCCACATGCCCTACGTGCGCGAGGGTGCAGTGAAGGTTTCCGATCACTGGCTGCGCAGCCCGTTGGACAATGTCAGCCAGGCCTGCGGCACCTGCCACAAGCTGGATGAGCAGGCGCATAAGGATCGTATCACGATCATCCAAAACAACACGGCGAGCCTGCTGCGCGCCACCGAGGTAGCGCTCGGTGAGGCGATGGACGCCATCGCCGCCGCCATGGCAGCCGGCGCAACAGACGAGCAGCTCGTGGAGGCGCGCGACTTCCATCGCAAATCCTCCATGCGTTACGACTTCGTAATGTCCGAGAACAGCACCGGCTTCCACAGCCCCCAGGAGGCGGCTCGCAACCTGGCCAACGCCATCGACTTTGCTCGCCGCGCGCAACTCAGCGCGGAACGGCTGACCGCGACCGCGAAGAAGTAGAACCCACCTGCACGGAGCCGTGGTCCGAGTGCCTCCTCGCACCACGGCTCCTGCCGCTACCCCCCTACAGCCCTTGCATGCCCCCGGGTGTGCCCGCCATTCCTTTTGGTCGCCCTGCCGGCTTGCACTATACTACCATTGCGCGCAACCCTTCACGGTCCGGCGCGATCCATCGCCCAGAGCAACACATGGCCCGACTAGAATGGGAGAGACCCGCGCAGGTCGACTCCCGAACGAGACTTCCAGTGGGACGCCAGGCAACGGATGCGGCGCACAACATCTCAACCGGCGCCTTAACAGCCACTTCGCACCCGCTTCCAGCGGAGCGCCATCTCAGGCTTGACGCCATCGCCGACCCGCACCATTGGACCTACAAGATTCCCGGCAGCCTGGTGCTGGCGGCCTTTCTGGCGTTCTTCATCGTGACCATACACGATCCCAAAAACGTCTTCTGGATCGTGCAGGTCCTCGGCTTCTATCTCCTGGTGCGATTTCTGGTGATCGTCCTGTTCTACCCCGTCGGCCAGTGGCGCATTAGTCGTTCCGGGCAGACACCCTCGATGACCCGCGAAGAAGCCCTGTCCATCCCCAAGGGACTGACTGCTCCTGTTCATCATGTTGTCATCATAGCCAATTTCAAGGAACCGGAGGCCGTAATCGCTCGCACCCTGCATCACCTTGCGGCGCAGGCCCATGCCCGCGACATACTCACCGTCGTGCTGGCTATGGAGGGTGCGGAACCGGGCGCACCAGATAAGGGCGAGCGGCTTGTGGCACAGTTCGAGGACTCTTTCGCCCGCATGCTCTTCACGGTGCACCCGGCTCACCTGCCCGGCGAAGTGCCCGGCAAAGGATCGAACCTGGCGTGGGCAGCCAGGCGGGCCAAAGAGGTATTGGTTGGCCAACTGGGGATGCCACTGGACTCGCTCACGGTGACCTCGTGTGATGCGGATTCGGTGATCGACGCCGGGTACTTCGCTGCGATAACACGGCAGTTCGTCGCAAACTGCCGGCGACACGAGTGTATCTGGCAGGCGCCATTCCGCTTCAACACCAATATCTGGGCCGCGCCCGCGGCCATCAGGCTGCTCGGCTTCATGAACAATCTCATCCAGGTGTCCGAACTGGCGAACCCGCTGGCCGCGAATCTACCCCTGAGCACCTACACGCTCAGCTTCAGGCTGGCAGACGACATCGATTATTGGGACGAAATGGTTGTCGCCGATGACTGGCATTTCTTCCTGCGCGGTCTGTTCGGCACGAGCGGCCGGCTCACATTGGAGCCCGTCTTCCTGCCTCTCAATGGCGATGCAGTGACCGGGGCAACGGTAGGGGAGGCATTCAAGAACTTCTACAGGCAGCGGCGGCGCCATGCCTGGGGTTCGTCGGACGTCGGTTACGTGATCCAGCAGTGGAACCGGTGGCCTGATGTGCCGCTGTGGTCGAAGTCCGTGTATCTTATAAAGGTCGCACACGATCACATCGTTTTTCCCGTGGCCGGGCTGCTGCTGGGCATCGGCGCGATCGTGATGGTCCTGAAACACGGACTGCTGACCATCGCGGCTCCCATTCCCGGACTCTATACGATTCTTCTGCAATCGGGCAATCTCGTCAGTGCCATGGGTACTATCGCAGCCTGGCTCTTCGAACACATGACCAGCCGCAAGACCTGTCCGGGTTGGCGGCCGCAATTACTGGCCGTGGAACTGGCCACCTGGCCGCTGCTTGCGCCCTGCTCGCTGCTATTGATGATTGCGCCAACATTCGAAGCCCAGTTCCGCCAGATGTTGGGCGGTGACCTGGCATTCTGGCGTACACCTAAGAAGGCGGTGGGCGCACGAATCGGCTGACCGCACGTATCAACCTGTAGATTCGTCAACATGATAGGAGGAGATATGCCATTCGAACGAGCAAGTGGAATTCTCTGTCACCCGACCTCATTTCCTTCGCGTTTCGGCATCGGTGATCTGGGCAAGGGCGCGTACGATTTCATCGATTGGCTGGCCTCAGCCAGGCAGCAGCTATGGCAAGTGTTGCCCCTGGGCCCAACCGGCTACGGCGACTCGCCTTACCAGTGCTTCTCGGCATTCGCCGGCAACCCGCTCCTGATCAGTCCGGAGGGGCTGGCCTACTCCGGGCTGCTGCCCCATCATGCGCTATACGATGTCCCCTACTTCCCCGCAGACCGGGTCGATTTCGGCTCGGTGATCACCTTCAAGCAATCGCTTCTGCGCAAGGCATTTGCGCACTTCAAAGAGAACGCAACTGATGAACAGCGCTCAGGCTTCGCATGGTTCCAGGAGCAGAGCGCACACTGGCTGCCCGATTTCACTCTCTTCATGGCGGTCAAGGGCTACTATGGCGGCGGAAGCTGGCATGATTGGCCGCGCGACATTCGCCTGCGCGAGCCGGGGGCCATGGCCCGGTCGCGCGAGGAACTGGCGAACGAGATCGCATATCAGGCGTTCTTACAATGGGTCTTCTGGGAACAATGGGAGGCGCTCAAGGTGCACTGTGGCGAGAAGGGCATCCAGATCATCGGAGATGTGCCCATCTTTGTCGCGGAGGATTCTGCGGATGTCTGGGCCAATCCCGATCAGTTCAAGCTGGACAAGGAAGGCAATCCCACCGTCATCGCAGGCGTGCCGCCGGATCTCTTTTCGGCGACCGGACAGCGTTGGGGCAACCCGCACTATAACTGGCCACGAATGCAGCAGGATGGTTTCAAGTGGTGGATCAGCCGCATCCAACAGACGCTCAGGTTCGTCGATATCGCGCGCATCGATCACTTCAGGGGATTTGCTGCAGCATGGGAAATCCCTGCCGACGAGGAGACCGCGGTCAAGGGCAAATGGGTCAAGGCGCCGGGTCACGAGCTATTTGTTGCCATCAAGCAGGCGCTGGGTGACCTGCCGTTCATCGCCGAAGACCTGGGAGTGATCACGCCCGATGTCGATGCGCTGCGAATGGAATTCGGCCTGCCAGGGATGAAGATCCTTCACTTTGCGTTTGGCATGGAGTTCAATCCGCAGTACATGCCCCACACTTACGACAAGAACTACGTCGTGTACCCGGGCACGCACGACAACAACACGACGGTGGGCTACTACCATGAAGCCGAGCGCACGGAGATCGAGCGGCACAACATCCGCCGGTATTTCCGCACGGATGGCCACGATATCGCATGGGACTTCATCTGGGGCGCGTGGTCCAGCGTAGCAAACCAGGCATTGGCGACGTTACAGGATGTCTTCAGTTTGGGTGAGGAGGCGCGCATGAACATGCCGGCGCGCGCCAGCGGCAACTGGCACTGGCGCTACCGACCCGAAATGCTGACGATTCAACTTGCAGAACGGCTGGGCGAGTGGACGACCATCTATGGCCGCGCGAAAGAGGAAGCCAGGCAAGAAGAAGTGGTCAAGGAAAAGCTGGCGTTCGACTATCCCGACTGACGGCCTGTTCCGCAAGCCGTCACTTCGCGAGGGAGGCCGGATGCTCGTCCGGCCTCCCTCTTATCTCCGCTCTGCCAGATAGGCAAAAAAGCCGGCTCGCCTCAAGGCCGTCAGCGTCAGCCCTGCCAGCAGCCCGCCCAACGCACCGAAGATGATGTAGCTCAAGAATGACCGCGCCAGTCCAAGTGCAACGAACCCTAAGGGCGCGCCAGTCACTGCGCCCAATGCCCACTTCACGACGAACTTCCCCAGGTGACCGATCACGCCAACCAATGCACACACGGCAAGATTGTCCAGATTGCGCAGAAGCAGCAGCGCCAGATCGGTTCCAATGCCCACTGCCGTGTACGAAAGCAGCGTTTCGAGCGCACCGAAGTCCCCCATGCCCAGAAACGCGGCCAGGATGCCTGAGGTAAGTCCGACGAGGCTGGTCGCGCCTGGTCGCGGCACCAATCCCCCTGCGATGATGATCAGCGCCATCCAGAATAGCCCGCTATGGCCGGGCATTTGAATCGGAGTCTTCAACGCGATCTTGGCCACGACAATCAGTGCCGCAAACAGGGCCAGCAGGATGAGCTGAAAAGTGGTGAAGTAACGCTCTTTCATTGGGCCTTCGTCACGATCTCGATACGATCTGCATCCTGGATCCATTCATCCCGGTCGTCCAGTTTTGGCATCGTGGAGACGAGCTTGAGCGTCCCACGATTTGAGAGATCGAACATCACCATATTCGCGGGTTCGGCCACCTCAACCCAGGACAATAGCGCTGACTTCTGCCGGCTGGAGGAACTCACGGTAATCTGTGCGGTGTCTGGCAGAGGATCTGCTAAATGTAGACGAAGGATGTCCGCGAGCGCCCACCCATCCTGCAGCTTGCCTTCCGCCGCATCAGTGAAGCCCACCTTGGTTAGCTTTTCCAGGTCACCAGGCGCAAAGCTGGCGATCAGCCGCCCATCCAGGTAGATAGGGGCGGCGCCCGGGGCCACGGTGGGTCCTGCTCCAACTGCGGCGCCCTGCAAAGGACGCGCCCGCAAGGCCTCAAGCCCCAGGATGGCGGCGCCGATCAGGGCGATGACGCCGAGTGCAATCACGATGCGAGTTCTTTGCGACATATGCAACTCCTCAAATCATCTCCAAAGGATGAGACCTGCGCCCAGCAAACCTGCAGCGCCCAGCAAAGCCCAATCCAACCAGCCCATGCGCAACTGGCGGTAGGACTGGCGACCCGGTGCATCGAAGCCGCGCGCATAGGCGGCCTCGGTCATGCTCCACGCCCGGTGGGCTGTCATGACCACCGCCGGCACGGCCAAAGCAACTGCATCCCGGGCGCTCTCCGTCAGCTTCCGCCAGCCTTTGGGTGGCGTCCAGGCGCCCCGGGCGCGCTGCGCCTCGATAATGGTGCGCCATTCCTGCTCGATCAGACCCAGGCTCTGCACGGCAACGCCGATGCTAAACGCATACCGGTAGGGCAAACGCAGCCACTCCAGCGCCAGTCGAAACTCGGTGGGCGTAGTCGTGGCGAATACGATTGCGAACGACGCGCTGAGCAACAAGACGCGCAGGCTGACCAGCACGGCCAGAGCGAGCGACACGAGCACCCAATCGACGACGAACAGGATCAACAGAACCCATTTCAGCCGCCATAGCAGCCGGCCTGCCACCGGCAGCAGCCTCGCCCAGGTCAAAAAAGCCGCATAGATCAGGAGAAGCACGACAAGCTTTTCGACCGGCAGCATGATCGCCAGCGAGAGCGCCAGGCTCAGCACGAGCTTAACGCGCGGATCGACACGGCGCAGGGGTGAATCCACGGCCAGTACAGCCAGCCGTCCGGAAGCACTGCCCCGCGCCATCCCAAGCCTCATGCCTGCCCCTCCGGCGCGCACACCCATGGTGGAACAGACAGGCCCGCGGTCTGCCATGCGCGTCCGTCAAGCAACACCGAGGCCGCGGGACCATCGGCGATGATTTGCCCTTCGTGGAGCACCATCAGCCGGTCAGCGCGTGCAGCCAGCGCCAGATCATGTGTGGTCATCACCACAAGCTGGCCGGCACTGGCCAGGCTGCGCGCCAGGCGGAGCAGGAGGTCTTTGTGGACCGCATCCTGGCCCAGCGATGGCTCGTCCAGCAGCACCCCATGTCGGGGCCGGCGCATCAGCACCGTCGCCAGGGCTACGCGCTTCTTCTCGCCCTCGCTCAACAGCAATGGGGGCGTCTGCTCATAGCTCTTCAGTCCGAGCGCGGGCATCAGCCAGTCGTACCATGCCATGTCTGGCTCCGGCAGCCGGTAGAGGATCTCGTCACGCACCGATGAGTTGAAAAGCTGGAGCTCTGCGTTCTGATACACGAGGCCAAAATCCGGTCTTGCCCCGTCCGCACTCACGCGGCCATCGTATGCCTGCAGGCCTGCCAGGCTGCGCACCAGCGTCGTCTTGCCCGATCCATTGCGGCCCACAATCGCTACCACTTCGCCGCTCGTCGCCGAAAAGCTGAGCTGGTCCAACACCGGTCGCCCTCCCAGGCGCACGCTGAGATCCCGAACCTGAAGCACAGACGAGTTGGTTTGCGAGGGGATAGGAGGCAATGATTCGATTTCGGAAGGATGCCCATTGCCGGCCAGGGGCAACACCTGCAGCCCGGGGACGGTTTTGAGGTACTCCGCCCGGTGCTCGAACACCACCACGGCAATGCCATCGTTCGTCAACGCTTGCAGATGCGCCACGAGCTCCAGTGCGGCCGTGCTGTCGAGCATAGACAGCGGCTCATCCAACACGAGCAGTGGCGGCCGGCGCGCCATGATTGCAGCCAATGCCAGTTTCTGCTGCTCCCCGCCGGAGAGTGTCTGGGGCACGCGATGGCGCAATTGCGCCAGGTCGAATTGTTGAAGCGCCGCATCCACACGGCGAACCATCTCCGGACGATCCAGGCCCAGCGTTTCGAGGCCGAAAAGCAACTCGTCTTCGACGGTGGCGCACAGCATCTGTGCAGTTGGGTTCTGAAAGACAAAGCCGACGTGTTCGGTCAGTTGCCAGAGGGAGGTGTGATCTGTGCTCGTGTCGCCGACCATGACCTTTCCAGCCATGCGGCCCCGATACAGATGGGGAATCAAACCTGTCAGACAGCGCGCGAGGGTGCTCTTGCCGCAGCCAGAGGGTCCACTGATCAACCAGAACTCGCCAGGCCGAATGGTCAAATCGATGGGGCGCAAGTGCTCTGCGTCTGAGCCGTAGCCGTAGGCGACCGCCTCAGCGCGAACCAGGATCGCCGACTCAGTGCTGCGCACAGCGTTGCCTCATTCGGAGCGACGCTTGATGAGCTCACGCGCGGCCACGCGCCAGTGGCCTGTGTCTCCCTCGGTGGGCTCGACGAATAGCACGCTCCTGCCGGCCTGCAGCACTGGCCGAACCCAATCGCCCAACTCGACGAACGCCTCAGGCGGGAGCGGCGCACCATCCGGAGATTGGACGACCTCAATGCGCGCCAACTCCCACAGATCTGCCGCCGTAGAGGTTCCCTGCAGCTCACGCAAGCCCGGCAGCCAAAGAAAACGGCCATCATGACCCGTCGAACGCAGTCCGACCGCGGCCAGCGCGCCAATAATGCCCCCGCCATCGCCGGTCAGCCCGTTTAGCCGTGCGCCGCTCCGGCGGGCGCAATCAAGTGCGTCAGCCTGACTCACCACTTCTTGCTTGGCACGTAGTCCAAAAAGCCGCACACCGTGATCCACCCGCTCCTGCGGCAACACGCAAAGCCCCGCATCGGAGCCCTCCGCACTTTCGCGCTTCAAGAACGATGCGCAGAAGTCCTCGAGGTCGCTGATAGATCCCGACCCATGCACTGCCAGGCAGGCCGAGCTGTTATGCGACGTGTAGCGGATAGCGGGATGTACTAGAAGCTGGTGACGGGTCACAGACTGGAGACTGCCCAGCCCGGCGTCCTGCACTGCCAGTCCAAGCATCCGGGCACGGTAACCGGTGCCCCTGCTCTCCAGGTTGTCGGTGTCGTCGATGCCGATAAAATAACGCAAGAATCCCTCCCCAGCCGCCCCGTCATGTTGACAGATCATAGCCGATGTCTATAATTGTCACGGTACAAGTATACACAGGAGGAGTTATGTTGTCCAGACGTTTTCTCGTACTCGTAACCTGCACGCTGGTGTTGGCGACGCTGCTTGGTGCATGCACGCCGGCTCCTGCCGCACCGGCAGTCCAACCGACGCAGGTTCCTGCACAACCGGCGGCCGAGCCCACGCAGGCGCCGGTCGAACCGACAAAGGCCCCTGAACCTACGCAGGCGCCTCCCGAGCCAACCAAGGCGCCTGAGCCAACCAAGGCGCCCGAACCCACTGCCGTTCCTGCGCCGGAAGAACTGATCCTGGCCACCACAACCAGCACCGCAGACTCCGGCCTGCTGGATTCCATCCTGCCCGATTTCCAGCAGAAGTACAACGCCAAGGTGAACGTCATCGCTGTCGGCACGGGGCAGTCGCTTGAGATCGGCTCGAAGGGTGACGCGGATGTCGTGCTCGTACACAGCCGCAAGGGCGAGGACCAGTTCGTTGCCGATGGTAACGCCAAAGAACGCCACGACGTGATGTACAACGACTTCATCATCGTCGGCCCCAAGACGGATCCTGCAAAGGCCAAAGGAATGGCCACCGGCAAGGAAGCCTTCCAGGCGATCATGGATGCCCAACAGCCATTCGTGAGCCGTGGTGACAAATCCGGCACCCACACGAAGGAACTAAGCATCTGGTCAAGCATCGCTGTAACGCCAACCGCTGAGATGACCTGGTACAACTCTATCGGCCAGGGCATGGGAGACACCTTGCTGTTCGCGGAGGAAAAGCAGGGCTACACACTGGCGGATCGCGGCACGTATCTGGCAATGAGCGATAAGCTGCCCGGCCTGGAAGTGATCGTGGGCGGCGGTAACCTGGCCGAGAACAAGGACAAGGCGCTGCTGAACCCATACGGCGTGCTGGCTGTCAACCCCGACAAGCACCCCAATGTCAAGGCGGAGCTCGCTCAGAAGTTCGTGGAATGGATACTTTCGCCCGATGTACAGAAAATGATCGGGGAATTCGGGACCGACAAGTACGGCCAGCCGTTGTTCTATGCCAACGCGCAGCCGGCTGAGGCGGCTGGCGGCGAGAAGGCCGCTGCTGCAACAGGCGATGCGGCCCTGAAGGTCACCGGCAAGGTCGGCGCCGAACAGGCATGGTCCGAGGAGCAGGTCAAAGCACTGCCTACGATTGACGTCGAGTCGACCAACAGCAAGGGTGAGAAAGACACGTACACCGGCGTCAAGCTCACTGATCTGCTGGCGTTGGCTGCGCCGGCTGCGGATGCGACAACCATCGTCTTTGTGGCTGACGATGGATATACAGCTGAGGCGCCTCTGGCTGATGTGCTCGCGTGTGCCAACTGCATCGTCTCATTCCGCACTAACGGCGGTTTCAGCACGGTGCTGCCAGAGTTCGCCAAGAATCTGCAAGTCAAGGGTGTGGTTGACATCCAGGTGAAGTAGTCTGCCCTAACGAGGAAGAAACGCCGGACCGGGCTTCCCTATGAGTGAGGAAGCCCGGTCCACTTTAGGTGTCCTGAACTAAATGCGTCCATGGTCAGCATGTGACCGGACGATGCCTTCTGGCAGCGCGGCTGCCTGCGGTGCATGTTACGCCCTGCGGACCCACAACACGAAGCCTTCCTGCCGCGTCACCACCACAGGCTCACCTGCAGATAGGGACCCGGACTCCGATTCAGCCTTCCAAAGCTCGCCATTCACAAGCACCATGCCATGTGGCTCCAGCGGCTGGCGCACCACCCCCACCTGTCCTACCATGCCCGTCATCCCCCCCACTGCTGGCCGGCGCTGAATCATCAGCGCCTTGGTGACCACAAATGCGAAGAAGGCTCCTGTTGCCAGGGCGGAGACGATGATAGAGGGCCAGGGGACCGGGATGTCCGACGTGTTGTAGAGCAGATACAGTCCGAAGACAAAACTGACGATGCCGCCGACCGTCAATGCTCCGTGTGTAGGCGCCTTAATATCCAGGACGAACAGGATCACCGCAAGCACCACAAAACCCAGCCCCGTCCAATTTGCATTGATCGTGCCGAGCGCATAGAAAGCCAACAAAATGCAGATGACCCCGATGACGCCCGCTGCATAGCCGCCAGGGCTGGATAGCTCGAACAGGATGGCATTGAGGCCGATGGTCAACAGGATGGCAGCTAAGGCAGGGTTGGTGATTTGGTTTAGGAGCCCTTCCCAGGGATTGAGCGGGATCTCTTCCACGGGCGCATCGCTGACCTGCAGTGTTATATCCTTGCCTGCAACGGTGACGGTACGGCCGTCCAGTTGGCGCAATAAGTCGTCCAGGTCAGTCGCGATGATGTCTACGACGCCCAGGTCGAGCGCCTCATCGGCCGTTGCGGCTGCAGCCTCAGATACCGCCTTCTCTGCCCAGGCCACCGCCTTTTCCCCGCGTCGCGCTGCCAGATTCTTGATGTCGGCAACCAGGATATTCGTCGCCTTGGCTTTGAGCGTCTCGTTCAGATCCTGCCCTTCGTTGCTGACTGGACTGGCCGCACCGATGCTGCTTCCCGGCGCCATCGCTGCCAGATGCGCGGCAAGGGTTATGAAGGTGCCTGCCGAACCGGCATGCGCGCCGCTGGGTGCGACCCACACCACCACCGGAACGCGGGCAGCCGTCATGACCTGGGTGATGTTCTTGGTGATGTCGACCGATCCGCCTGGCGTGTCCAGTTCGATGATCAGGAGGGCGGCAGCCTGGGCCTCTGCGTCGACGATCGATCGCTCAATATACGATGCCAGCACGGGCGTTACAGGCCCTTTGAACTCAGCCAGTTTGACTGCGCCCGGGCTTTGCGCGGCAGCTCCACCGCCCCATAGCAGGATGGTCAGGATGAAAGTAAAAAGCATGTGTGTTCGACGGTGATTCATAGCATTGACTCCCGCGCGATCATAGCATACACTACGCACAAGGTCAACGGGACACGTTCATGGCTTACATAATCGATGGCCATAACCTGATCGGCATTCTGCCCGACATCTCGCTGTCTCAGCCCGATGATGAGGCGCGGTTGATGGCGCGGCTGCTGTCGTATCGCGCCCGGGGCGCAGGTGACATGATCGTCTTTTTCGATGGAAACCCCCTCAGCACCGCGGCTGAACCCGGCAAACGTCCCCCCTCAATGCCGTCCTGGCCGGGTATGGCGGTGCACTATGCCCCGGCAGGCAAGAGCGCAGACGACGCCATCGTCGATTTTCTGCGCGCCGCTCACCAACCCGGCCAATATGCGGTAGTGACCAACGATCAGGGCCTCATTGCGCGGGTGCGCAGCCTGGGCGCCAGCGTCCTACCGGCAAGCGAATTCTCCAGTCAGATGGACCGCCGCAGGCCGAAGCGGCGCACCCCGGCATCGATCGCCACCTCGCCGGCCCCTAATCCCCGCGATCCCGCGTTCGCCGACCTGTACGACGAGTTCCTTGCGGCCGAGAAGGCAAGAGAGCAGGTTCCCCACAACGTCCTGGCAGATACTGCGGTCTGGATCGAGCGGCTTTACTCCGGCGATCCACAGCTCCAGCAACTCGCAGCCAGGGTGCTGGGCCAGTCACGCGATCCTGCGGTGGTGACGCCGTTATGCGATGCGCTGACTCACGCCGATGCGGGGATCCGGGCCGAGGCTGCCCTGGCACTCGGCATCGTTCGCGATGAGGCGGCCGCTCCCTCTCTGGCAGACCTGCTGCGCAGCGACAACAACAGCATGGTGCGCGAGGCTGCCGCGCAGGCGCTCGGCACAATCGGAGGACCCAGAGTCATCCCTGCGCTTGAGACTGCGGCGTCCAGTGACAAGAAAGCCAAGGTTCGCAAGGCCGCCCGAGCAGCGATCGACGCGATCCGCGCGCGGCGTTAGCACCATCCATTCCCTCGCCTGTCCAAACCCTGGGCGCTCCTGGAAGTCACCGGACAAAAAAACCAGGCTTCTGCACTCGGCAAGAAGCCTGGTTCTGTTTTAGCCCTCGATCGCGACTAGAAGTTGTTGCTGCTGCCTGCAACCGGCAGGCTGCGACGCATGACTGCGTAGTTCTCCAGCGCGCGCCCCGCGCCCAATGCCACAGAGGCCATCGGTTGTTCCGCCACGAACGCCGGCACGCCCGTCTCCTGGGTGACCAGCCGGTCGATGTTGCGGAGTTGAGCGCCACCGCCGCTGAGCACCATGCCGCGGTCGATGATATCTGCAGCCAATTCGGGTGGGGTCTTTTCCAACGTCTGCCGGATCACCCCAATGATCGCCGCCAGTGGCTCAGCCATGGCTTCGGTGATCTCACCTGATGTCAAAGTGATCGTTTTCGGCAGGCCAGCAACCTGATCGCGTCCACGCACCTCCATGCTGAGCTCTTCCGGCAAAGGAAGTGCGCTTCCGATAGTGAACTTGATCTCCTCTGCAGTCTGCTCGCCGATGATCAGGTTGTACTTCTTGCGCACATAAGCCATGATCGACTCATCGGTGCGGATGCCGCCCACCCGGACGCTGGACCACACGACAATATCGTTCATCGACACGACGGCTGCCTCCGTCGTGCCGCCGCCCATGTCCACCACCATGTTGCCCGTCGGCGTGCCGATAGGCAGGCCCGCACCGTACGCGGCCGCCAGCGGCTCCGGGATCAGATAGGCTTCCTTCGCACCTGCCTGCACCGCAGCGTCGTGCACCGCGCGGCTTTCCACGCTGGTGACGCCCTTGGGGATGCTGATCATCACCCGCGGCTTGAACATCTGGCTGCGACCGACGACTTTGCGGATGAAATAGCGGAGCATGGCCTCGGTCACGACGTAGTCCGCGATCACACCGTCTCGCATGGGCCGGGCGACCTCGATGCTCTCCGGCGCACGGCCAACCATATCGCGCGCTTCCTGGCCGACCGCGACGATCTTGTTATCCCGGATAGAAATGGCAACCACGGAAGGCTCGCGCAGCACAATGCCCCGCCCGCTCACATATACCAAGACATTGACCGTGCCCAGGTCAATGCCGACGAGTCGTTCGAACATGATAGCTCCTGCGTCCCTGAGATCCCCGGCCGCTACATCCCTGCGGAACCGGCACGCGACATGCGACAGAACTCCCGCCGGTTGGGGATTCTACGGATTATACGTCACTGGCAGAGCATGCGCAAAAAGGAGCAGGCGTTTTGCCCACTGACGATCCACCGAACAAACAACGAGGCGCACCGCGTTGTCCGCGCTGCGCCCCTCGATCGTTTGGCGATTTACCGCCGGACTACTCGATCCGCGTCGTCGTATCAGGCTCAGATCCCGTGGTCCCATGCCAGCCGCGCTGACGCCGTCCAACACGCAGGCGAATCTGAGACCGCCGCAGACGTAGTTCCAGCCCCGCGCGGTCTTCGCGAGTCACACCGGATGCAAGCAGCTCCGCGGCGCGCACACGCGCGGCTTCAGCGCGTTGGAGGTCGATCTCATCTGATCGCTCGGCGGTGCGAGCCAGGATCGTCACCTGGTTGGGCAGCACTTCCATCCATCCGCCGGAGATGGCAAAAAAGAGATCCTCCTGCCCTTCCCGCTTGACCAACACTTCGCCGGGCGCCAAGACCGTCATGAGTGGGGCATGCTTGGGCAATATGCCCAACTGCCCATCGATACCGGGCGCCAGGATCTCGGTCACCTCACCTGAGAAAACCAGGCGATCCTGCGAGACGAAGTCCAGGCGAATGGCAGACATGGATTACCCCCTCAGTTCTTGCGCCTTCTCGACTGCCTCATCGATAGTCCCCACCATGTAGAAGGCTTGCTCGGGCAGATCGTCGTATTTCCCATCCAGGATATCCTTGAAACCGGTAACGTTATCGCTCAGCTTGACATACTTGCCCGACCGCCCCGTAAACGCCTCTGCAACGAACATCGGCTGGGTCAGAAAACGCTGTATCTTGCGCGCACGTGCCACCGTCAGCTTGTCATCTTCGGACAGCTCTTCCACGCCCAGAATGGCAATGATGTCCTGCAGGTCTTTGTAGCGCTGCAGTGTGCGCTGCACCCCTCGGGCCACCTGATAGTGCTCCTCGCCGACGACTTGCGGATCCAGAATCCGGCTGGTCGAGGCGAGAGGATCCACTGCAGGATACAATGCCTGCTCGGCCAGCGATCGTTCCAGGCTGATCGATGCATCCAGGTGAGCGAAGGTCGTTGCAGGCGCGGGGTCGGTGTAATCGTCCGCAGGCACGTAGACCGCCTGCATCGACGTGATCGAGCCGGTCTTTGTAGAGGTGATGCGTTCCTGCAGCTCGCCCATGTCCGTGCCGAGAGTAGGCTGATAGCCCACCGCAGAGGGCAAGCGACCCAACAACGACGACACCTCCGAGCCCGCTTGCACGAACCGGAAAATGTTGTCGATGAACAACAGCACGTCCCGACCCTGGTCGCGGAAGTACTCCGCCATGGTGACGCCGGTCAAGCCGACACGCAGACGCGCACCTGGCGGCTCATTCATCTGGCCGAACACCATGACGGTGCTCGATATAACACCTGATTCCCGCATCTCATGCCACAGATCATTGCCTTCGCGGCTCCGCTCGCCCACGCCGGCAAACACCGAGTAACCGGCGTGAAACTTGGCGATATTGTGGATGAGTTCCTGGATGATGACCGTTTTGCCAACTCCTGCACCGCCGAAGATGGCCGTCTTGCCGCCCTTGGTGAAGGGCGCAATCAGGTCGATGACCTTGACCCCGGTCTCAAAAACCTCGGCTTGAGTCGACTGGTCCACAAAGTCGGGAGCAGCCCGGTGGATCGGATAGTGGTCGGCCGCTTCTACAGGCGCATCAGTATCGATCGCGTCGCCGAGCACGTTGAAGATCCGGCCCAAGCCTCCCGGCCCGACCGGGACCTTGATGGGCGCGCCGGTCCCGATGACGTCCATGCCGCGGCGCAGGCCGTCGGTGCTCGACATGGCCACTGCGCGCACCCAGCCTTCTCCCGACTGGCCCTGCACCTCGCAGACCAAGCGACCGCCCCCGTCCAACGGAATTTCCAGCGCGTCAAACACGTTCGGCAGTTCCGCCGGATCAAAGGCGGCGTCGATCACCGGACCGATGACCTGCGTGATTTTACCCTTTGCACCGCTTTTTGCCATGTCTTAACTCCGATAAGATGACATCCGGTTGAATTATGCCGCGGTCAGCGCGGAAGCCCCACCCACGATGTCCAGCAGTTCTTTCGTAATGGATTCTTGGCGCGCCTTGTTGTACGACAGGGTGAGCTCGCCAATCAGGTCATTTGCCGCTTCGGTGGCATTGCGCATGGCGACCATGCGGGCGGACTGTTCGCTTGCGATGGCCTCATAGATGGCCTGCAAGATCTGCAGTTCGGTCAGGCCACGCAACACCTCGTCAAGAATCGTGCGCGGGTCCGGCTCGAATATATAATCGGGCGCGACATCGCGCAGCGTCTCATCAGGTGTGATCGGTAGAAGTTGGACGAGCCGCGGTTCCTGGCGCAGTGTAGAGATGAACTTCGTAAACGCCATGTAAACCGCATCAAACTCAGCGGCGATGAAATCCTCAATCAGAATGCTCGCTACAGGCGAAACATCATTGCTTGTCGGCCGGTCGCTGAGCCCGGTAAACTCCGCGCGCAGGGGCGGGCCGTGTCGCAGCATGAGGTCGCGGCCTTTGCGGCCAACCGTGACCACCGTCACGCTGATGCCCTCACCCTCCCATGCAGCGATCTGGTCAAACGCCTTGCGGATGATATTCGCGTTGTAGGCCCCGGCTAGCCCGCGATCGCCGCTGATGAGCAATAGGGCGACCTTCTTCAGCGGCCGCTTCTGGAGCAGAGGCTGCTCCGGGGCTGCGGCCCTGCGCAACCGGGCCAGGTGAGACAGCACCACCCAAGACTTCTCCGCGTAGGGCCGGGTTGCAAGGACTTGCTGCTGCGCCTTTCGCATCTTGGCAGCAGCAACGGTCTCCATCGCCTTGGTCACCTTGGCGATGTTCTTGATGCTGCGAATGCGACGCCGGATTTCGCGTGTGCTGGCCATAGCACGCCTACTTCTGCGTCAGGAACATCTGGTTGAAGTCCTGGATCGCGATCTTCAGCCCGTTGGTCGTCTCGTCATCCAGCTTCTTTGCGCTCCCGATGCTCCGGCCGATGTTAGGATGCGTTCCGTGCATGTATTTCAGGAAACCTTCCTGCCACTGGCCGATGCGGTCCAACGGCACCTTGTCCAGGTAGTTATTGGTCACAGCATAGAACACCATCACCTGATCTTCCAGCGACCAGGGAGCGTATTGCGGCTGCTTCAGGATTTCGGTGATGCGCTGGCCGCGATCCAGTTGCCGCTGGGTGGCAGGGTCCAGGTCCGAGCCGAACTGCGCGAACGCCGCCAGTTCTCGAAACTGCGCCAGCTCCAGCTTCATCTTGCCGGCAACCTGCTTCATGGCTTTGGTCTGTGCAGCGCCACCCACGCGACTCACCGAGAGGCCTGGGTTCACCGCAGGCCGGATGC
>CAYLZG010000040.1:26854-28499 GCA_964387985.1 uncultured Anaerolineales bacterium
CCGGCATAGAACAGGTCGCTTTCCAGGAAGATCTGGCCGTCGGTGATCGAGATGACATTGGTTGGGATGTAGGCTGAGATATCGCCCGCTTGCGTCTCGATGATCGGCAGTGCTGTCAGCGAGCCTCCCCCGTACTCGGGCGCCATGCGTGCAGCGCGTTCGAGCAGCCGGCTGTGCAGGTAGAAGACGTCGCCGGGGTAAGCCTCGCGACCGGGCGGGCGCCGCAGCAGCAGTGAGACCTGGCGATACGCCTGAGCGTGCTTGGAAAGATCATCGAAGACGATGAGGGCATCCTTGCCCTGTTCCATGAACTCCTCGCCGATGGCAGTGCCACTATAAGGTGCGATATACTGCAAAGCCGCCGGCTCCGACGCAGTGGCAGCCACCACAACGGTGTACTCCATCGCACCGAACTTTTCGAGCGTCGCAACCACCTGTGAGACCTGGCTCATCCGCTGGCCGATGGCAACATAAATACAGATCAGATCCAAGCCCTTTTGATTGATGATCGTATCAACCACCAGGGCCGTCTTGCCCGTCTGCCGGTCGCCGATGATGAGCTCGCGTTGGCCGCGGCCGATCGGAATCATGGAATCGATGGCCTTAATACCCGTCTGCACCGGCATGTCGACGCTCTTCCGAGTGACCACGTTCGGCGCAATTCGCTCGATCGGGCGCATGCGGTCCGTAGCAATCGGCCCCTTGCCATCGATGGGTTGACCGACCGCGTTGATTACACGCCCGATCATCGCGTTGCCAACCGGCACCGACGCAATCCGGCCTGTCGAACGGACAAGCTGGCCCTCGGCGATATCCGCGTAGTCGCCCATGATGATGACACCCACATTGTCATCCTCAAGGTTGAACACCTGGCCCAGGGTGCCGTTTTCAAACTCCACCAACTCGGACGCACGCGCGTTGGTCAGGCCGCTGAGGTGCGCAATACCGTCGCCCACCGTCATCACCGTCCCAACATCGACCGTGCGCGTCGGCGCCTCAAAGCTGGTGATCTGCTGTTTAAGCTGCGCGACAAGATCGTCGGTTCGTACAGCCATTGGCGTCCCTTCCTATCGTTCCGTGGTTGCCACGCCGAGCGTCTGCTTCAAGGCGGCCAGTCGCGATGCCACACTGCCGTCGATCAGCTTATCGCCCACGCGGACGATCATGCCGCCCAGAATCGCAGGGTCGACCCTATATTCATAAGTCAGATTGGCGCCGTATTGCTCTGCCAGCCGCGTCTCCAGGATTTGACGCTGGTCCTCAGCCACCGGTATCGCCGTCACAACCTCAACCTGAACGGGACCCGACTCTGCGCGCTGCAGTCGTGTGCGCAGAGAGGTGACCACGTCCTCCAGCAGAGAGAGATCGCCGCGTTGCAGAAGCGTGTATAGAAAATTGCGAACCAGGGGATCGACGCCTTCCGCCAGGATACCGTCAAGCGCGGTCTGGCGGGACGCGAACTCGGTATCCGCGGCCCCCAACTGCTTCAGCAATGCCGGTCTGTCCGCCAGGGCCTTGGCCACGTCCCCCAGCGACCCGATCAGGCGCTCAAAAGCCGCCTCGTATAAAGCGGTGGCATAGTTGGTCGCACGATCGCCCGTGGTCATGGCATCACTTGCCCAATTCTGCCAGGAACTGATCGATC
>CAYLZG010000041.1:0-3543 GCA_964387985.1 uncultured Anaerolineales bacterium
CGGCCTGCTTCTCGAAGATGTGCTTCGGCATGATCCAGGTGCAGCCCCAGCGATCGAGGAAAGTGGTGTGGAACCGGGAGTTCGCCTGCTTCAGCGCGAACACCACCGTGTGGTCGTCGGGAGCAGTGACCGAGTCGACGTTATCGAGCATGAAGTTGTGAGCGTTGAACTCGGGGCGCGACATCAGCATCTCGATGGTGAAGACCACGTCAGCCGAGCTGAACGGCTCGCCGTCGTCCCATGCCACACCCTGGCGCAGCGGAATGGTCACTTCGGTGAAGTCATCGTTGTAGATCGGATCACCGGAGGCCAATGCATTGACGATTTCGCCGGTGGCAAAGTCAACAGACCAGAGAGGCTCGTTCGCCAGGTTCTGCATGCCGCGGTCTCGCGACTTCCAGCCAACCCACTCGTTGAAGTTGCTGGGAGTTCCGAGATGTCCGGTGAGGATGCCGGCGATGAACGTCTCGTTTCTCGGCAGCCCGCCCAAAACGGGTGCCGCCTCCTTCTTCACAACTGGTTCCGGTGTGGCCGTGACGACGACCTCCTTGGTAACCTGTTCCTGAACGACTCTCGTGACTTCGACCGATGCACCCTCGACGACCTTGGTCTCAACGACGACTCTCGTGACCTCCACGACCTGGGGTGTGACAGGGGCGCAAGAGGTCAGCAGCGCTAAGACCGCCAGCAACACAAACAGCTTCTTCATGTTTCTCTCCTTTTGCCTGCTTGTCGAGATGTACTGGAATAGACTGGCATCCGGGTCTTCTTCCGATAGCTGCCTCCTATCTTTGCGGTATGGTTTCCGGCAACGATACCGAAACGGGCCGCAAAAATAAAGCCCGTTCCTGTTCGGTTCCGCTGCGTCAGGCAATTCTGCGACAAGACTTGCGCACGACGAGCTGCGTGGGCACCTCGATCAGGGTGGTCCTGGAGGGCTCGCCCAGGATCAGGCCGACCAGCAGCTCGGTGGCCAGATAGCCCATCTTGTCGATGAATTGGTCGACGGTGGTGAGTGCGGGATTGAAGTAGCCCGCTTCGGCGATGTTGTCGAATCCGACAACCGACAGGTCTTCAGGCACGCGCCGTCCTGCTTCGTTGGCCGCCTCGATCGCTCCGATGGCAGATTGGTCGTTGGCTGCGAAGATCGCGGACGGCGGCTCTGGCAGCGAAAGCAGCTGCCGCGCACACTCGCGTCCCATTTCACGCGAAAAGTCGCCGGTCGAAACCAGGTCGGAGTCAAGGCTGATGCCGGCCTGCGAAAGGGCAGCCGTGTACCCCTCCAGTCGCTGCTGGGCGCAGCGCAGGTCGAGACGACCCCCGATAAAACCGATGCGCCGGTGGCCCAGGCCGATCAGATACGTCACGGCATCCATCGCTCCGGCGTAGTTCATCGCAATGACCGTAAGGCAGTCGGGGCAGTCGTTATTCGGGTCGATAGCCACGAGGGGCGCCGACGTCGGAAATCTTGTGGCCGCGGGTGTGACGACGATGATCCCATCGGTGATGCTGCCGTTGAGGAGAGAGACGTAACGCTGCTCTCCCTGGGCTCGTGATTGGTGCTTGATGCAGCCGCTGGTATAGGCGATCAGGTCATAGTTGAGGTCTACGATAGCGTGATGGATCCCCTTGACGACCTGGATGCAGAAGGGATCTTCGAGGTCGGGCACAACGACGCCAATCACGCCGGTCTGGTGGCTGCGCAGGGACCGCGCGGCCAGGCTTGAGGTGTAGCCCAGGTCGGCGATGACGTCGCGGATGCGCTGGCTGGTCTCCGGCGCAACATCATCCTTGTCGTTGAGTACGCGCGAGACAGTCGACACCGACACGCCAGCGGCACGAGCCACATCGCGTATAGTTGTACTCCTGTTGTCCCGTCTCATCGGCACACCCGCCTCATTGCAGGCCGGCAACGATCCCGGTATCGTTGCCGGCATCCTTACCAGAGGATATCATGCGCCCAGGTCCATGTCAATAGGGGGAAATCCCGCAATCAATTTCGTGCAGCTCCAGCCGGCGCGATTCAACGTGGTATAATTTGGACACGGGAATTGGCTCGTGGGGACAGGAGTATGCTGAACAGGGGGTGGCAGGCATGCCGGTGATCACCATCTCCCGACAGTTCGGGAGTTATGGGGACGCGGTCGCGGAGATGCTTTGCGACAGGTTGGGCTATCGCATACTGGACAAGAGCCTGATGCAACGCCTGGCTCGGGAAGCGAGCGTGAAGATCGACAAGCGAATCGACCAGTCGGAGGATCGTTACCGGCCCTGGACCCTGTCCGAGCGCCTCCTGTCCAGGGTTGGGCCTCCCGGCCGCAATCCGGCATTCTGGGCCGGCTACGGCTCCATAGTCACTCGCGAGCAGGCGGCCGCAGAAACGGCCGCGCGTCTGATCCACGCCGCGTACAGAATAGGCAACGTGGTGGTCGTGGGCCGCGGCGGCCAGGTGGTGCTACGCGACCAGCCGGATGTGTTGCACGTGCGCCTGGTTGCGCCGTTGGCGATCCGGGTTCGCCGCCACCAGGTCCGCGCGGGGCTGACCGTCGAAGACGCGCACACGGAAGTGGCGGCGAGCGATCGGGGCGCTGCCGACTTCATCAAGCACTACTACGACGCCGATATCGACGATCCTTCACTCTATGATTTGATCATCAACACCGCTAGAGTGCCCCTGGAGGATGTGGCCGGTCTGATCGTCGACGCGCTGGCCGCGCTTCCTCCGACATCACAGACGCAGCACAACCCCGCGCCTCCCCTGTGATAGAATGACCGGTATGTCTGGACATCCCCATGCTCGCGTGCCCGATCAGATCCGGGATCTGTGTGCGGCCTTCCTATCCGGCCTGCGGGCCAGCCTGGGCGCAAAGCTCTACGGCGTCTACCTGTATGGCGCCGCGGCGTTCGATGATGACGGCGCGCTGACCGACATCGATTTCCATGTACTCCTCAGCGCCAGCGTGGATGACAGGGAGAAGGCTGAGGTGGGCCGCCTGCACGCCACCCTGGCGCAGGAATATCCCCCCTTGGGCGCAGAGCTGGACGGCTACTATCTACTGCTGGAAGAAGCACAGCAAGCGACCCCACCAAGGAACCAGATTGGAGCCGGCAGCGTCGACAATTCATGGGCGCTGCACTGTGCACACATTCACGCAGGACGATGCATCAACCTGCACGGCCCCAACCCGGCACAAATATATCCTCAACCTACCTGGCCGGAGCTGGAGCACGCCCTGAAGAGCGAATTGGAGTGGCTCGTTACGCACCTGGACCGCTATCCGGCATACGGCGTGCTGAACCTGTGCCGGCTGCTGTACAGCTTCACGACGCGCGATGTGGTGATCTCCAAATTCGCGTCGGCCCAATGGGCGAGCGCAGTTCATCCGGGCTGGAGCCCGCTGATCGGAGCTGCGCTGAGCTGGTACGCCGGCACAGCCACCGCCGGTGAGCAGACGCTCGTCCGCGATGGCGCGAGCAGTTACTATGAGTACTTCCGGAGCATCTGTCATGACCTATCTCGAAACCATTCGCAATCTGGCCGGC
>CAYLZG010000041.1:3553-3805 GCA_964387985.1 uncultured Anaerolineales bacterium
GAGGGACTGGAGCATACCTATCGCGAGGCTGTCAAGTCCGGGGACGAGGCGGCCTTCGCCGAGGCGATCGAGGCCGGCTTCACCGAGACGGGTGATAACCTCCTGTTGGCCGCCTGGCACCACCGCCTCGCCGGCGCGGTGACCCGCACCAAGGGACGGGCCGTTGCCTGGAGCTGGGTCCTGCTCGCAGGTCTGCTCAACGGCCTGCTGCTTTGGTTCATCTCCGATGAACAACGCTTCAACATCCAGGTG
>CAYLZG010000041.1:3824-12358 GCA_964387985.1 uncultured Anaerolineales bacterium
CCTGGGTGCAGCCGCGGCATATGTCCTGCTGCTCCTCCCCGGCATCTGGCCGCGGCTGTATCAGGAGCACTACCTGACCATGATGGTGCTGCATCTGGGCCTGCTGGCCTGGGCGGCGGTCGGGCTCGTCGCGCTGGTACGGCGGGGAGACCAGGAACGTTTTGCCTTCCTGGTCAAGTCGCTGGAGGCGTTCGTTGTAGCAGGCTTGCTGGCCATCGCTGGCGGTCTGTTTACCGGGATCACCGCCGGCCTGTTCGACGCGCTGGGCATCCAACTGCCCACCGTGGTGCAGCGCCTGTTCATCGCGGGAGGCGGCGGCCTGATCGTAGTCATCGCCGTGGCGCTGGTCTACGACCCACGGCTGGCGCCCGCGCAGCAGTCATTCGATGAGGGGCTGAGTAAGCTGATCGCCCTGTTGATGCGCCTGCTGCTGCCTCTCACGGTCGTTGTGCTGTTGGTCTACCTGGCGTTCATTCCTTTCAACTGGCGCGAACCCTTTGAGAACCGTGACGTGCTGGCGGTCTTCAACGCCATGCTCTTCGCCGTGATTGCGCTCCTGGTGGGCGCAACCCCGGTTCATCGTGCTGAGCTGAGCGAGAAGCTGGAGACCTGGCTGCGCCGGGGCGTGATCGCGCTGGCCTGTCTTGCGCTGCTGGTCAGCCTCTATGCGCTGGTCGCAATCATCTACCGCACGGCCAGCTACCGCCTCAGCCCCAACCGCCTACTCCTGATCGGCTGGAACCTGGTCAACATTGCCATCCTGGTGATCCTGCTGATCGGCCAGGTGCGCACCACACGGCAGGCTTGGCTGCGGTCCATGCACCGCACGTTCGCGATCGGCGCCGCGCTCTATGTGGCCTGGTCCATAGCCGGCCTGCTCGTGACACCCTGGATATTCAGAAACCAACCGTCCGAGGTGACGGGCCTGCCTGACAGTATCCTGCAAGTCGTGTACCAACGTGGGGAACCCCTCGTGCTCAAGTGCTATGCCAGCCCGCACATTTATCTGCTCGAGGGCAATCAGAAGCGCTGGATCAGGGACATTCCCACTTTTGAGGGCCAGGGTTACCGGTGGAGCGATCTATCGTTTGTGCCCTGCCAGGACCTGCGCCTCGTGCCGGATGGAGAGACCATTCCGCCAGGCAGCGGCCCGCCGCCGCAACCCTAGGAGAACGCCGAGCCTGACCGGAAGCACCTGCCGAGGCCGTGAATCGCCGGATCACGTCCTGCTACGCAGCAGGTGCAATAGTGCCTGGGCATATGCGTCTGCCGCGTCATCTGCGGAGAAGGCGAGCGCCTCATCCTGCCTGGCAAACCGGCAGGTGTAGACGCCATCCGCATAAATAAGATCGTATACGTCTGCGCCCTCTTCCAACAGCCGCTCCTGGAGCAAGTTGCGAAGCTGCCCTTCCTCCGGCAGCCATACGACCTCGCCCATGTAGACATAGTCGAGCGCCCACTCCGGCGTGCCGTGGAAGGTCATCACCTCGATGCCATGGATCCGCTCGATGAATGCGGGCATGTCGTTGATGACGAACACCCGGTCATCCATGTCCCGATCCGGCAGGGCAAAGCGGTCGCCTTTCCGGGGTTCCCAGGCCAGGCCGGCACGCTGCAACTCTTGCGCTATCACCAAACTGATCACTGCCCCACCCTCCTCCGCGGTGCGTCTCCGCACAAAAGTATAGCATCCGGGGGAATACTCAACAAGAGGTCCATAAAGGGTATAATATATCCATCGTAACCGCACTCTTGAGGCAGCGACATGGTCATCACACGCGAGCTGTACTTCCGCACGCAGGGTCACACCGACATCGAAGATATCACGTCTCTCATTCAGGAGGCCGTCGCGGAGGCCGGCCTCAAGGCGGGCATCGTGACCGTCTTCTGCCCCGGCTCGACCGCCGGACTGACCACGCTGGAGTATGAGGACGGCGTCGTCGCTGACCTCCAGCGCGTCTTCGATGAGATTGCGCCGCCGCAGCGCGCGTATCGCCACCATCTCCGCTGGGGTGATGACAACGGCAGCGCGCACGTCCGCGCCGCCCTCACCGGTCCGTCGCTCACCATACCCTTCGTGGACGGACGATTGACGCTGGGCACCTGGCAGCAGATCGTCTTCCTCGACTTCGACACGGGGCCGCGCGCCCGGCGGCTGGTGGTACAGGTCATGGGGGAGTGATGGCTGCGCGCACGATCGACGCGGCAAAAACCGGTATTGGTAGGAAAGTGTGATACAATCCCCAGTCATGCGCGTTGCACGCGCTCACAACGCTCAAATTGAGATTCCATGACCCAACCACTCGACGCATCCCATACCGCCGCACCGGACTGGCGCTTTCACGCGCGCTGGGCCTATATCCTCGTCATCCTGGCTACGCTCTTCTGGGCCGGCAACATGGTCCTCGGCCGCGCCCTGCGAGATCAGATCGGTCCCTTCACCCTGGCTGCGGGGCGGGTGGCCATCGCTTCGCTCGTGTACCTGCCCCTTATCTTGCGCCTGCCGCTGCCTGAGCGCCGCGCGGGCCGCGAATGGCCCTGGCTGCTGGGGATGGCGCTGCTCGGGATTGTTGGATGCCCTGTAACGCTCTATCTTGCCTTGCGCTACACCACCGCCAGCAGCACCTCCATGATCACCGGCTCAGGGCCACTGATCACCGTGTTTCTGGCTGCCTGGCTCCTGCGCACCCGCCTGACACGGGGCGAGCTCATCGGTGCAATCCTCTCGCTGCTTGGCGTCCTGTTGGTGATCGGGGGCAAGGAGAGCAGCGCAGCGGGTGGCGCGACGCCCGAGTGGCGAGACCGGATCATCGGCGACCTGATCATGATAGTCAACGTCATCATGTGGGGGCTCTACTCCGTGATGAGCCGGGTCGTCACGCGTAACCGCCCGGCCATCTGGGCAACCGCGTTCTCGACGTGGTTTGCGCTGCCGTTTCTTGTGCCTGCGGCCGCGTTGGAGTGGCGTCAAACGCCGCCCGCCATCACGGTATCGGTCGTATTGGCCATCCTCTATATCGGCATCTTTGCCACGTTCATCGGAAACCTGGCGTGGAACGAGGGGGTGCGCCGGCTGGGCCCGGGTGGAGCGATGGCGTTCTACAACATGCTGCCTGTGTTTGGTGTGCTGTTGGGCGCGCTGTTCCTCCAGGAGCGCCTGGCGCCGGTCCAGTTCCTCGGCGGCGGGCTGATCGTTGCGGGCGGGCTACTGGCTGCGCTCTGGGCGCGCAACCCGGCCCCACAAGCCATCCGGCCCAGCGTCTCCAGATCATGACGGGTTCCTGTGTCCCGTTGGGGGGGAACCCATATCCCGCTCCGGCCTGCGATCAACAGATGCCGGGCGCCCGCTGCCGGGCCCGTAGTTTGGGGATTGCGCCCGGCGTTCTGCCCCCCGGCCCTCTGAATGCCATCACCGACGTAGCCGGCGTCAAGGTCGGCCATGTCACCCTGATCGAGGGGACGGATGTCCGCACGGGAGTCACCGCGATCCTGCCGCACGGCGACAATCTTTTCCAGGACAAGGTGCCTGCAGGCTTTGCAGTGGCGAACGGCTTCGGCAAGCTGGTGGGCAGCACGCAACTTGCCGAGTTGGGCGAGATCGAAACCCCCATCGTGCTCACCAACACCTTGGCCGTGCCGGCCGCGGCCGAGGCGGTCATCGCCTGGACGCTCAGCCAGCCCGGCAACGAGAAAGTCGTGTCGGTCAACCCCATCGCCGGTGAAACCAATGACAGCCGCCTGAACGACATTCGCCGCCGCAGCGTCACCCCGGAGATCGTGCTGCAGGCCATCGTGAACAGCCACGCCGGCGAGGTCGCTGAGGGCACGACAGGCGCAGGCACGGGAACGGTCGCGTTCGGCTGGAAAGGCGGCATCGGCACGAGCTCGCGCCGGCTCCCGGCAGCCCTCGGCAGCTATACGGTGGGCGTGCTGGTCCAGGCGAACTTCGGCGGCGTGCTCCAGGTGATGGGCCTGCCTGTGGGCCAGGCGCTGGGGCGCTACTACCTGCGCGATGCGGTCTCGGAGCGCGATGCCGGCGGCTCTATCATGATCGTGGCCGCCACCGATGCACCGCTCTCCGATCGCAACCTGACCCGGCTGGCGCGTCGAGCGTTCGCAGGACTGGCGCGCACCGGCGCCTCCTTCTCCGATGGGTCAGGGGATTACGCGATCGCGTTCTCGACCGCTGAGGCTGTCAGGCGCACGCCGTTGCGAAGATCGAAGCCTGCCACCGTGACAGAACTGCCAAACCCGCTCGTGTCGCCGCTGTTTGAAGCCGTGATCGAGGCGACCGAAGAAGCGATTTACAACGCACTATGCATGGCGACCACCCTCACCGGCTATCGTGGCGCCACCATCGAAGCGCTGCCGCTGGAACCCATTGCTGAAAGTATCGCTCAGCGGCCCGCGCAAATGCACCCTCAGGGAGGAAAAATGAGATACGTCTTTAGCACCACCAACACAACACGGTACCGCTTCCCCACCCACGTCAACGACCTCGTCCTCGACCGGTCGGAGGCGACGGTCACGGAAGTCTTCATCGTCGTGCTCGATCCCGGCGAAGCTCCGCCGCTCCACAGGCACCCGGATACAGAACAGATCTTTTATATGCTCGAGGGCGAGGCTGAGCTGCGCATAGGAGCCGATACGGCCGAGCGCTTCCGCGTGAAGCCGGGCGATGTGGTTCGTATCCCGCCGGACACGCTGCACATGATCGTCAATGACGGTGCGACGCCCGTGCGCTACCTGAGCATCGACGCATTTCCCGGTCACCGCCCCCTCGACGAGCCCACCTGGGACGATCACGTGCGGGGCAACTGCGCCGCGAACGGGTGGGACTACGACAGCGTAAGGCAATCCAGGTGAGGCCGGGAGAGCGAAGGTTCAATGGCTGACAGCATGAAACGAGACTTTCTGCCCTTCGAGGTCGTCTTCAACCCGAACTGGTGGCATCGCACAGCCGGCATCTCGTTCGACCGGCCCTTCTATTTCGACGGGCCGGCGCGGGTGCAGAACGACATGATCATGCGCCGGGTGCTCCACGAGCGCTACGGCGACATGGGCCTGGGAGAAGAGGATCCGCAGCCGCGGCCCGTCGCCGGCTCGCTGTACGTGGCGGGCGGGTTCATCATCCCTGCCCTCCTGGGATCTGAGGTGGCCTTCGCGCCGGACGCAGCGCCCCAGCCGCTGCCGATCACGCTCACCAGGGAGCAGATCGACGCGCTCGAGAAGCCCGATTTCGCGACCACATCTCCCATGACCGAGCTCATCGCGAGTTGGGACGAACAAGAGGCGCAGTACGGCTATCTGATCGGGGATCTGAACACCGACGGGGTGCTGAATGCGGCGTATCACATCTACGGCCAGGATCTTTTCGCAGATTTCTACGAAGCGCCTGACCGCGTGCGTCACGTCCTGGAGGTGATCGCCGACCTCATCGTCGACGTTGCTCTCTACGCAAGGGGTCGCACCGGCAGTTGCTCGATCTCCGTGAATCGTATGGCCGAGCGCGTGGATCCGCGGCTCTTCATCCATGCGAACTGCTCGGTGCAGATGATCTCGCCGGTCAGCTATCGCAGCATGCATCTGCCGGTCGAACAGCGGATGGCCGCGCGCATACGGCCATTCGGCATCCACCACTGCGGTGACAACATGCACCGGGTGGCTGCAGCA
This sequence comes from uncultured Anaerolineales bacterium, assembly GCA_964387985.1. GTDB lineage: Bacteria > Chloroflexota > Anaerolineae > CG2-30-64-16 > CG2-30-64-16 > JALOOB01. The sequence continues at coordinate 9,498 of CAYLZG010000041.1, forward strand.
TACGTCGAAACCGGCTCCGTCTTCTTCGATGCCGGCTGGGGATCAGATATTGCTGCATGTCGCAAGGCGCTGGGAGATGCTTTCCTGAACCTGAGGCTGAGCCCGATCCGCATGCTGCAGTGTACGCCGGCCGAGATGGCCGCGGATGTGGAGGGCCTGCTGCGTGCGGCAGGGCCGCTCGACAAGACCGGCATATGCTGCATCAACATGGATTACGGCACGCCCGACGACAACCTCTTTGCCGTGTACGAGGTGATCGAGCGCTACAGGCGGTACGGGGCCTGACAGATCACTCCATAACGGCAAACACCTGCCGCATCCATGCCAGGCTGGTGGCGGCAATGGGCTCGGGATCGACGACGTATTGCATCCCCAGCTCCGCCGCCACATAGCCTGTATATCCGGTTCGCCTGAGCGCGGCCGTGAAAGGTGCAAAGTCGATCGATCCGGCGCCGGGCGCCAGGTGAGAATCTGCTGACCCGTCGTTGTCGTCCAGGTCGACGTGCCCCAGCAGCGGTCCCAACTTCGCAACACCCTCCGCCAGGTCCTCGCCGTTCACGTGCATGTGCCCGGTGTCCACCAGGATGCCGAGCTGCGGATCGCCGATCTCCCGGATCATGCGCAAGCCGTCGTCCAGCGTCAGAATCTGGTTCGATTCAAAGCGATGGGCGGGCTCGATATAGAGCCTCAGGCCTGTGCCGGCCATGTATTCGAGAATTTCGACGATGCTTCGCCGCAGGCACTCCCAGCCCCGCTCCAGAGGCTCGTCAAACAGGCTGAAGCCCGCGCACACGTGCACCGAAGGCGCGCCGAGCAGCAGCGCATTGTCCACATTATCCATCATGTAACGCACGCTGTCGCGGCGCACCTTCTCATTGGAGGACGCCAGCAGCGATGGATAACGGAACTGGGCCGGAACGATGTGGCAGACCTCCATGCGGAATTCCCCCAGTAGATCGCGAATCTCCCCCAGTTGCGCGTGTAGGTCCTGCCGGTACATGTGCGGCCGCCCGCCCCACACCGCGATCCCATCGTACCCCAACCGCCCCAAGCTGCGGATGGCGTACTGGAGCGAGTAGTTGCTGTAGATGAAAGACTGAAGTGCAAACTTCATGATGCCTTCCTCGCGAGAGCCCTCGCCCGAATCGAATCATAGGACCCAAACTGCAGTGCCGCTTCCAGCATGGCGACGATGTTCTCCGGCGGGACGTTCGCCTGGATGTTGTGGACCTGGTTGAAGACGAACCCACCGCCCGGAGCCAGGATGTCGATCTGCCGGCGAACGTGATCGGCCACCTCCTGTGGCTTCGCTTCGGGCAGGATGTGCTGCGTGTCCGCGCCGCCTCCCCAGAACACCAGGTCGCGTCCGAATTCGGCCTTGAGGCGGACAGGGTCCATGCCCGCCGCGGAGATCTGCACCGGGTTCAGGATATCCACGCCGGCTTCGATCAGGTCCGGGATGAGTGGATAGATCCCTCCGCAGCAGTGCAGGAACACGGGCAGCCCGCTGCGAGCCTTGATGAACTGCCACATTTGTTGCTGGTAGGGCTTGACCAGGCGGCGGTACATTCGGGGTGAAAGCTGGGGGCCGTTCTGCGTCCCCAGATCGTCGCCTACCTGCACGATATCGATGGTCTCACCCACCGCATCGAGGTAGCGCGCCAGATCCGCGCATGCGCGGTCTGCGAGTCGCTGCAAGAGCGCCTCTGCCATTGCAGGCTGCCCGGCCAGGTCCTCCATGAAGCGCTGCCACCCGCGCACAGACTGGGCGCGTTCGTAAAGGTTGATCCCCGTCAGGCCGATGATGGCCTTATCGGTGGACGCACGCAGCCGTTTGCCCTCCGCTGCCAACCAGGCGAGCTCAACGTCGGAGATCGATGGAGGCTCCCACGCCTCGATCTCTGCCACGGTCGTCGCACCGGCTAGAGGATGGTGCACCGGCTCGTAGTAGAGTCCTCCGGCGGGCATCTGATAGAGGAGATTACCCGCGTCGTCCCGGATCTCGAATCCGCCGTCTTCCCGCGGCAATTGCTCCAGCCCATCGGGGACGAGCGCAGGGGAGCCATCCGGCAGGGTCCAGGGCTTCCATCCCGGCCGCACCGGATCGAGTCCGATCACCGCGCGCGGCAGCGGCAGGACATCCAGCTGAAAACGGTCGACGATGGCCATTTCGGGCTGCGCCAGTTGCTGCATGATGTCGTACAGCAGGGTCTGGCCGCCATGGATGCCCAGGTGAGCCTCGAGCCGGTTGTACGCGATGGCCTGGATGCCCGAAGACCGCATCGCGCCGAGATCGATGGGGACGCGGTCGGCCTCCTGGTGGCGAATCGCCGCCCGGATGCGTTCCCGCGATGTCATCATGCTCATGCCATGCCGGCCAGGTCCAACTCATCCGCGCGATGACAGGCCGTAAAGTGGCCGGGTGTGATCTCCCGGTAGGCAGGCGCCTCGGTCGTGCAGCGGTCGATACAGTACGTGCAGCGCGGGTGGAAGTAGCAGCCCGATGGGGGGTGAGCGGGGCTGGCTACTTCGCCGGGCAGCTCCACGTTGCCGGTCTTCACGCGCGGGTCGGCCACGGGTAGCGCCGCAAGCAGGGCCGCAGTATAGGGGTGCCTGGGCCGGGCGAAGAGAGCCTGCGACGTCGCAGTTTCGACAATTTTGCCGACGTACATAACCGTCACGCGATCGCAGATGTGTTTCACCACGCTCAGGTTGTGAGAGACGAACAGATAGGTCAGGTGGAGCCGCTTCTGCAGGTCGAGCAGCAGGTTGAGCGTCTGCGCCTGGACGGAAACATCAAGCGCTGAGACAGGCTCGTCCGCAACGACCAGCCGCGGGTTGACGGCCAGCGCGCGCGCGAT
>CAYLZG010000041.1:12368-28376 GCA_964387985.1 uncultured Anaerolineales bacterium
GCCGATACGCTGCCGCTGCCCGCCGCTGAACGCGTGCGGAAAGCGCTGCATGAATTCCGGCCGCAGGCCAACCAGCCGCAGCAGTTCCGCGACACGTTCCTCGCGCTGCCTGCGGTTGCGCATGCCCTCGATGAGCAGCGGCTCACCCACGATGTCGAACAGTGTCATGCGGGGGTTGAGCGAGCCGTAAGGATCCTGGAATATCATCTGCATCTGCGAACGTAATGGCTTCAACTGCTCCCGGTTGAGGAGTGCCAGGTCCACGACGTTCCCGTCCTCAGTCCTGAAGAGCATCTGTCCCGATGTCGGCTCGAGTGCGCGCAAGATGCAGCGCGAGGCAGTGGTCTTGCCACAGCCGCTCTCGCCCACCAGGCCCAGGGTCTCGCCTTCGTTGATGAAGAAGTTGATGTCATCGACGGCCCGGACATGTCCGACCGTCTTTCGAAGGAAGCCTTTTCGGATCGGAAAGTACTTGCGCAGGTCCCTGACTTCAAGCAGCGGATGCTTGGCTTCAAGCACCGGATGCTTGATCCCAAGCACGGGCTGAGAGTTAGTCGTCGTCATGCCGTCACTTCCATGTTGGCAACCTCTTGAGACTGCCCGTGATATAGGAAGCAGCTCACCAGCTGCTTCTCCCCTACCGGCAGTAGCGCCGGCGTTTGTTGGTCACAGACACCGGGCATGTACTTCGTGCAACGAGGATAGAAGGGACACCCCGCCGGACGGTTGAACGGATGTGGAATCGAGCCGCTGATCGTGGGTAGATCCTGGCGCGGCGCGGTGTGTATGCTGGGGATCGACTCCAGAAGCGCCCGCGTGTAGGGGTGCTTGGGTTCGTGGAAGATCTTGTCCACCGGGCCCTGTTCCATCACCAGGCCGAGATACATCACGGTCACGTAGTCGGCCATCTGCGCGATGACGCCGAGATCGTGGGTGATGAAGATAATGGCCGAGTTCCGCTCCTGCTGGAGCCGGCGCAGCAGCCGCAGCACCTGCGCCTGCGTCGTCACGTCGACTGCGGTCGTGGGTTCATCCGCGATGAGGACCAGCGGATTGCACGAGAGCGCCATGGCGATCATCGCGCGCTGCCGCAGCCCGCCGCTCAGCTGCCACGAGTACTCATCCAGGCGCTGCTCTGGCGCCGGGATGCCGACGTCTCTGAACTGCTGCAGCGCCATCTTGCGCGCCTCGCGCTCGTTCACATCGCGATGCAGCATGATCGCCTCGATGATCTGGCTGCCCACCGTGTGGACCGGGCTGAACGCAGCCATGGGCTCCTGGGGGATCAAAGCGATCTGGCCGCCGCGTACTTCGCGCATCTCAGCGCCTCGTGCATCCAGTTTCGCCAGGTCGACCACTTCGACCGTGCCGTCTGGCCGCGGGCGGCGCAGCAGCATCTCCCCACTCACGATGCGCCCTGGCGTCTCGACGATGCGCAGCAGCGCCTTCATCGTCACGCTCTTGCCACAGCCACTTTCGCCGACGATACCGAAGACCTGTCCCGGGTAGACGTCCAGCGAAATGCCGTCGACCGCCCTGACGACCCCCTCATCCATGAAGAAGTGGACTTTGAGATCTCGGATTGTGAGTAAAGGTTCGGGTTGTTGGTGGTTCATATGCATCTCAGTGGCTGTAGGGATCGGCGGCATCGCGCAAGCCATCACCGACAAGGTTGAATGCCAGCACCGCGATAATCACCGCCAGGCCAGGCATCAACAACCATGATGCTTGCGCAACCGTCTGGATGTTCTGGGCTTCCTGCAGCAGCACGCCCCAGCTGATGGCCGGCGGGCGAATACCGAGACCGAGGAAGCTGAGCGACGTCTCGTTGATGATCATCACCGGAATGGCCAGCGTGCTGGTCGCAATGATGTGGCTCATGAATGCGGGCACCATGTGGCGGGTGATGATCCGGAACCGGCTCGCGCCCGACAGCTCGGCCGCCAGCACGAAGTCCTCTTCGCGCAGCGACAGGAACCGGCCGCGGACCTCACGTCCCAGCGTGGTCCAGCCGATGAACGCCAGGATGATGGTGATCGCAAAGAAGACCTTGGTCGGGGGCCACTGGCGAGGTAGCGCCGCGGTCATGGCGAGCCAGATCGGGATGGTCGGCAGCGATTGCAGGATTTCGATCACCCGTTGGATGATCATGTCTGCGACGCCCCCGAAATAGCCGGACACACCGCCCAATAGCACGCCCAGGACCACGCTCAGGATCACGGCGATCAGGCCGACGGTCATCGAGGTGCGGGTCCCGTACATGAGACGCGACCACACATCGCGGCCCAATCGATCGGTTCCTAGCAGGTAAAAACCGTCTGCCTGCCCCGGGTCAGACAAGCCGAAGAGGTGGACGTCCGTCTTGAACAGACCCAAGACCTCATACTCGAAGCCTTTGGCGAACAAGCGAACGCCGATACGGTCCTCCGGATCGATCGTCCACTTCATGCGCAGCGTGACCGGGTCACGCTGGCCTTCCAACGCCGGCACGGACATGAAGTGACCGTCGAGAAAGAAACCGATCCCCTGGGGTGGGATAAATAAGAGTCTCGCCGTCGTCTTCTCCGGATCCTGGGTAGCAAAGAAACCCGGGACGAGCACGATGATGTAGAAGAAAATGAGCAGGATGCCACTGATGACCGCCAGCTTGTTCTTGCGGAAGCGCCACCAGACGAGCTTCCAGTTCGGCGCAACCGAAACGCGGTCCTCGGCCTTCGACGTCTGCGTCAATTCCGCGGTGGAGGCGGTTGGTGAGAGCTTCGGCCATCTTAGTTCCCTCCCTCCATGCGAATCCGTGGGTCGGCCACCGCCAACAACACGTCCGAGATGAGCGTGCCGATGATCGTCAGGAGACAGTAGATCAGCAGGATGCTGCCTGCCAGGTACATGTCCTGCTGCTGCAGGGCCCGCAGCAGCAACGGGCCAATGTTGGGAATGTTCATGACTGTGGCAACAATCAGGCTGCCGGAAAAAAGCTGCGGAAGATACCAGCCGATCGTGCTGATGAGGGGATTAAACGCCAGGCGAACCGGGTACTTCATCACCAGCCGCCATTCGGAAAGCCCCTTCGCGCGGGCGGTGATCACGTATTGCTTGTTGAGCTCATCCAGCAGGTTCGCGCGCATGACGCGGGTAAGCCGGGCGGTGCCGGCAACGCCAAGCACGATGGCGGGCACCCAGATATGCTTCAGCAGATCCACGACGCGGGGCCAGCTCCACGGCGCCTGGACAAACTCGGGCGAGAACAGGCCAGTGATGCTGATGCCAAGCTTGTCGAATGCAAACCACATCAGAACCAGGGCCAACATGAAGTTAGGTATGGCGACGCCGACATAGTTAAGAACGGTAAAAAAGTAGTCCAGCAATGAGTTCGGGTGGGTCGCCGAGTAGATGCCTGCAGGAATCGCGATGATCCAGGTGATCACGAAGGCAAACAAGGCCAGCGCGATCGTAAGCAGAAGGCGCTCACCGATCAGCTCCACGTTCGATCGTTGGTACTCGAGCGAACGCCCCAGGTCCCCGCGCAGCAGACCGTTCATCCAGCGTCCGTATTGGACCATGAAGGGCTGATCCACTCCAAACTGCACCTTGAGGGCCTCCACGGTGGCGTCGTCCATCGAGGAGCCCGAGGCAGCCAGCGTCGAGATGTAGCTTGTGAGGAAGTCGCCCGGCGGCGCCTGTACCAGGCCGAACACGATGATTGAGCAGGATCAGCACCGGCAGCAACAACAAGCGTTGGATGATATATCTGAGCATCGCTACGATCCCTTCTCCGTGGGAGGGATGGAGGCGCACTCAGGAGCGGGTCCGCTCCTGAGTGCGATTTGCGTTTGTCTTTCCCTCAGGTAGAGGGCCTAACAGGTGCTATTCGGCGTAGAACCACATCTCGGGCTTGCCGTTGCCCGGGGTGCGCAGCGCCCAGTCCTTGGTCAGGTTTTCGGGCACGTTGCGCAGCTTGGCGTTGACCACGGCAACGCCCTGGTCGGTGGCCGTCAGGCCGACGGTGCCGATGTCATACAGGTTGTCGACCCAGATCGTGAAGATCTCCTTGGCGATCTCGGCCTGGCGTTCGGGATTGGCGGCCTTGGCCTCGTCCTGTAGCTCGACGATCTTCTTCCATGGCTCCGGCGGCTCGACGCCCTCCTTGCCGTTCGTATCGTACCAGGTCTTGAAGAGCGGGCCGTAGGTCAGGTTGCCGTAGACGCCGGGCCGGACGTCGAACTTGGTCGAGCCACTGAACATCGTGCCAGCGGAGTCCTGGTTCCACACCTCGGCCTGCAGCTCGTTCGCCTGGCGCATCTGGAAGTGCAGATCGCGCTCGCGGGTCTGGAGGTCGACCCAGATGCCCACCTTCTTCAGGTCGGCGGTGATCAACTCGGCGACCGGAACGTAGACACCGATGGCCGGCACGGCGGAGAGCTCGAAGCCGACGCGCTTGCCGCTCGGCAGCAGGCGGAAGCCTTCAGAGTCACGCTGGGTATAGCCCAGCGCATCCAGCAGAGCGTTGGCCTGATCAGGATCGTACTCGGTATACTTGTAGGCAACCTCGTCGCCGGGGTACCACGGATGGCCCGGCTTGATGATGCCGTGGCGCGGCTCGCCCGTGCCCAGGAAGATCGACTCCTGGATCTCGGGCCGGTTGATCGCATGGGAGACTGCCTTGCGGAAGTCCAGTTGCGACCACATCTCGGTCAGTTCGGGGTCGCCCTGGTAGGTCAGGTTGAAGACGAGGCCGGACTCCTCACCACCGGTGCTGGACCAGAGGAAGATCTTGTACTTGCCGGACTTCTGCTCTTCTTCCTTGAAGACCGGGTAGTTGGCCAACTGAATGTGGCGTTCCTGCTCGTCAAGCTCACCCGCGATGGCCGCCAGGTTCAAAGCAGCAACATCGGCAAAGAACTTGACCTGGACTTCGTCGATGTAGGGCAGTTGGTTGCCCGCCTGGTCTACACCGAAGTAGTACGGGTTGCGCTCCATGATGAAGATCTGTTCGCTGTAGCGGTTCTTCGCCATCCAGGCCGTCAGCACGGGCCGCTCGGGATTGTCAAACTGATCCTGCTTGAGGTAGAAGAGCTCGCCCCAGGTCTTGACGCCCGCGTCGGCGATCGCCTTGTCCAGGTCCGCCTTGTCGGCATAGTTGGCATGGAACTGCTTGAGGTAGTGCGCAGGCAGGAACATCGGGTATTTCTTGTCGCCGGCATCCTGCTGGGCAATTTCCGGAAGGAAGAGCGTCTGTGGCGAGTTGAAGGTGTACTTCACCGCGTAATCATCTACCTTCTCAACCAGGACCGGCGTTCCGTCCTTGTTCAGCAGCCAGGATGGCGTTGACGGCGTAAGGTCCTTGTTGTTCACCACGTCCTCGTAGTAGAACATGAGGTCATCCGCGGTGAACGGCTCGCCGTCGGACCACTTGCCGCCCTCGCGGAGGTAGATCGTCCACTCGGTGAAGTCAGCGTTCGGCTCGACTGCCTTCGCATACTTCATTTCAACGGAGCCGCCGTCGATGGCGAAACGGACGAGGCTGTCGTTGACGATACGGATCAGGCCGTTGCGGTCGGAGGGGCCGATGAAGCCGCGGCGCCACACGCCACCGTACTTGCCTACTTCCGGCACCTCGATCAGGTACGGCTCCTCGGGAAGTCGCTCATCGACCGGCGCCAGCGTGCCTGCCTTCACCAGGTCGGCCAGCATGGGCGCTTCATTGTACTTGCTTTCAGGCTCGGGAACCGCAGTGGGTTCGGGCGCTTTGGTCGGTTCGGGTGCCTTGGTAGGTTCGGCGGCAGCCGGAACCGCAGTGGGTTCAGGCGCCTTGGTCGGCTCAACTGCAGCGGGTGCAGCGGTGGGGGCTGCCGGAGCAGCGGTGGGGGCTGCCGGCGTGGAGCACGCCGAGAGCACGAATGACAGGACCAACAGAATGCTCAGCACGCTGAGCAAACTTGTACGCCGGATACGAGATGACATACCTTTCCTCCCTGAAAGTAATTCGTAAGTTTGCCTAACCATCGGTGAACACCGTGCAACAATGTGTGATCTCAGAACACCTCCTTACTTGTTGATGATCGCCTCCGCGCCGCGGATCCAGACATGGGCCGGATCATCACTCCAGGCGCCGTATATGCGGTTTACACCGCACAGGGCCCAGATGTAGCACAGTTGATAACCGGCCGCCGCAACGAGCGGGTGATAACCCCTCGGAATCGCCACGGCGTCGCCGTCTTCGACGACGTACACTTCGTTCATGCGTCCGGGATCGTCGCCCCCCTCGTAGACGCGCTGGATGCCATAACCGCCCGCAGGCTTGAAGAGATAGAAATAGACCTCTTCGTAAACCGACTCATTGGGTGGACTCTCGACGTCATGCTTGTGCGGCGGATACGAGGTCCAATTGCCGGCCCCAACCAGGGTCTCGGCCATCATCAGGCGCCGCGTCGTCGGCGCGACGCTCGTGCCGGGCCGGATCGTACGCGACCAGTTGGCCGCCCCGGCCCTCTGTTCGGGCAAGTCATTGGGTCCGACGATCGCCACCGGCAATCCGGGGTCGGCCGGCGCCAACGAGACGGCCATGTCGAGTGTGGCCGTAAGTGGCGTGAGACGATAACTTGTCCGGGGAGGCAGACAGATCAGGGTGGGGCCGGCAGAAAATGGATCCCGCCGTCCCCCCAGGTTGTCGAACGTCTCGCCGCCTGCGATTTCGATGTGACAGCCGCCCGCGATGATATCGAAAACGGCTTCCCGGTCGCCGGTGTCACCCTCGTAAGGGCGGCCCTGGACGACGCCAAGGCGGCCGAATTCCAGCATCCGCAGATAGCCGTTCCCGGGCCCTGCGATCATGCAGTATCCCTCCTGGAACCCGGCGCCCTTGATCAACAGATTCATGCAGTCTCCCTTTCCCAAATTGTAAGCCATTGATGACCGAACGCGCAACCGGCTGTAACCGGCTGCACCCGTCAGGGCGCGCTCTCGCGCACAACCAGCTCCGGCCGCAGGACCTGAGTGGTGCAGCCTTCCATACCCTCATCAAGCTGATCGAGCATCATCTGTAACGCGATGGTGCCGATCGCCATCCGGTCGATTCGCATTGTGGTCAGCGAAGGCGTAACGAGCGCGGCCAACATGATGTCGTCTGCGCCTGCAACCGCCACATCCTGCGGAACGCGGCGGCCCAGCTCCGCACAGGCGTGCAGTGCACCCAATGCAACCAGGTCGTTATGACAGACAATTGCGTCCACATCGGGTCGTTCGGCCAGCAGCGCCGCAGCGGCGCTGCGCCCACCTTCCGGATCGAGACTGGGGCAACGCACGGTGAGCGCTGGGGCAGACTGGCGGCCCGTTGCTGCCATCGCTTCCGCGAACCCGCGTGCCCTTTCCTTGCCGCTGTATGAGATCGGTGGTCCCGCCAGGCAACCGATCGTGCGCCGGCCGCTATCGAGCAGATGGCGCACCATGACACCGGCGCCCCAGGCATCATCGACACAGACCGAACTGTAGCAGGCCAGTTTGCGATTCACAAGCACGGCCGCGGCATGATGATTCACCAGGTCGGCAAGCTCGTCCTCGGGCAGGCGCGAGCTACACAACACGACTCCATCGACGCCGCGCTGCTCGAGCAAACGCAAGCTGGCGGCTTCGCGACGTGAGTCTTCGACAGTATTGCACAGCAAGAGGCTGTAGCCTGCCTCGTGAGCCGCGTCATCGGCCCCGCGGCTGATATCGGCAAAGAACGGATTGGCAATATCGGGGACAACCAGGCCGATCGTAAGGGTGCGACGAGTGGCCAACCCGCGCGCGATGCTGCTGGGGCGATAATCGAGCCGCTCGATGACTTCCCGGACACGACGGAGGGTTTCGACGCTGATCTCACCCTTGTTGTTGAGCGCGCGGGAGACCGTTTGACGGGAAACTCCGGCTTCTCGTGCGACATCAGCAATGGTGGGGCGAAACGACATCCTTGTGCCTCGCAACGAATCAGGAGCGAACTGAGAATACCATGATCGCTCACGGCACCGCTCACGGCGATTATACACAGGGAGATTGCGCTTTGTCAACACGAATCAGACGGAAAAACCGGCCAAACCCGCCACACGGCCAGACCGGGTCTGGCCGGTCGACTGTTGTTGAGATACAATCCACTCACCGAAGCGAATCAACGATGTGCAAAGGAGGCTTCCATGCCGGGAACCGATCGCGAGTTCACCATGCGGTTTCTTGCCGGTCAAGAGCACAGAAACGTGTTGGGCAACGTTCATGGCGGATCGATGATGAAGTGGATGGATGAGGCCGGCGGTGCGTGCGCAGGAGGCTGGTGCGGCATGCCCTGTGTCACGGTATCCGTCAGCGGCATCACCTTCCACAAGCCCGTGTCTGTGGGCCAGATCGTCGAGCTGCGCGCGCGGCTGATTCACACCGGGCGCACGAGCATGCATGTTGCGGTCCAGGTTCGCTCGCGCGACGTTCGCCACGGCGAGTACGAGCGGACCACGAGTTGCCTCATGGTGTTCGTGGCCATCGACGCGCAGGGGAACCCCACACCCGTGCCAAAGTGGGAGCCCGTCACAGAAGAGGACCGCAAGCTGCAGTCGCATGCCGTCCATCTCATGGAGCTGGGCCGGGGCATCCAGGAGGAGCTGGCCGCGTTCGAATTCACCGTGTCAAACGATCGCTCGGGTTGACACACCGCCCCACGGCCGCGCAAGGTGGGTACGCTTCGCGTTCTTCGCGCCTTCGCGTGAGATTAATGCGGTGCTCCGCCTATCCCAGCCACCCGCGCAGGATCACCGCATCAGCCACTCGTTTGACCGCGACGAGATAGGCTGCCAGCCGGTTATGTATGCCCCGGCCCTGGGCCATCTCCTGAACTTGGTGGAACGCCCGCGTCATCACGACATCCAGACGGGAATAGACTTCTTCTATCGGCCAGTAGAAGTTGTAGGCGTTCTGCACCTGCTCGAAATAGCTCACTGTGACGCCGCCCGCATTGCAGAGGAAATCGGGGATCACGTACGTCCCTTTTTCGTGGAGGATCCGGTCCGCCTCAGGCGTCGTGGGGCCGTTGGCCAGCTCGCCGACGATCCTGGCCCGGATGCGCGACGCATTTTCCGCAGTGATCACGCATTCCAGGGCCGCGGGCAGCAGGATGCTCACCGGGAGCTCCAGCAGCTCGCAGTTGTCGATCGCGTCCGCATCTTTGAAGCCCACGACGCTGCCGGCCGTCTTCTTCCATCTGGACGCCGCTTCATAGTCGATGCCGTTCGGATTGTAGATCCCGCCGCGTGAATCGCTGATGGCCACGATCTTGAGTCCCAAGAGCTCGGCGCCCAGTTTGTGGGCGTACTGCCCGGCATTGCCGTAGCCCTGGATCGCCACCGTCGCACCCTGCAGATCCAGGTTCAGCGCCCTGGCGGTCTCACGCACGGTGATCATGCCGCCACGCGCCGTGGCATCGCCGCGGCCCTGCGAGCCGAACAGGCCGACCGGCTTGCCGGTGATTACGCCCGGCAGATGGCGTCCGGTGATCACTTCATATTCGTCCAGCATCCAGGCCATGATCTGGGGGTTGGTGTAAACATCCGGAGCTGGCACGTCGATCTCCGGGCCGATGACGTGCGCGATCTTGCGCATGTAGCCGCGGCTCAGCCGCTCGAGCTCGGTTCGCGACAGGCTTCTCGGGTCACAGACGACGCCGCCCTTCCCGCCCCCGAGGGGAATATCCACCAGCGCGGTCTTCCAGGTCATCCAGGCAGACAGCGCGCGCACGGTATCGATCGTTTCGTCGGCGTGGAAGCGAATGCCGCCTTTGGCCGGACCGCGGGCGGTGTTGTACTGGATGCGAAAACCCTTGAACACCTCATAGCTTCCGTCATCCATCTGCACCGGAAGCGAGAATGCCACCTCCTGCATCGGCTCGCGCAGAAACGCGTGGAGATTGGGCGCCATGCCCAGCAGCTCGGCTGCCTCATCCAGCTGGCGTTGGGCGGTCTGAAAGGGATTGATGGGCGCGGACATACGATTCTCCTCTTTTCGCAATGTGGGTTAGGAGTGGCAGCGTCTGACCGGTCGTTGGTGGGACGCGGGGACAATGGGGGCGCGGAACCGCCGTTGCACATGCAACGGCGGGGATCTGCTCTGACCTGCACCAGCAGCGCTCAGAATAGCACATGCACTCAGGAATGCGCAAAGGCCGAAAAAGAGCACAAACTGACGCGCGGGCATGCCTGTTCGTGCTATAATGGCGGCGATTTCGGCGTACGATGGAGAGGCGCATGCTTCAGCTCACGGACTACGATCGCGCGCTGCTGGATGGCGAGTACGGCCCGGGCGCACAGATGGCCATGCGGATCATCGTGCGCATGGCCGGCGTGTTCGGCGCCGAGCGGCTGCTGGATATCACGGCGGCGCATATCGACAGCACCATCTTCATGGGTGATGCGACGCTCGAATATGCGGAACGGCTGGCCAGCCTGGGCGCGAAGGTCGCTGTGCCATCTACAACCAACGTCAGCGGGGTGGATGAGCATGGCTGGACCGAGTGGCCGGTCCCACCCGATTGGGCTGAGAAGGCGAAACGCCAGATGGACGCGTACCGGCGCATGGGTTGCATCCCCTGCTTCACCTGTGCGCCCTACCAGAGCGAGCCCCGCCCCGCCTTCGGCCAGCAGATCGCGTGGGGTGAGTCAAACGCCATCGCGTTCGCCAACTCGGTCCTCGGCGCACGCACCGAACGTTATCCCGATCTGCTGGACATCTGCGCGGCCATCACGGGTCGCGTTCCCGCAACCGGCCTGCACCTGACCGAAAACCGGGCCGGACAGGTTCTCGTCCGGCTCGAGGGCATCCACAAAGCCTTGCAGGCCGACGACAGCTTCTACCCCGTGCTGGGCCACCTGACCGGCAGGCTTGCAGGCGAGCGCATTCCGGTGATCGACGGAGTTACCGTGCAAGCCACGGAGGATCAGCTCAAGGCACTTGGCGCTGCCGCCGCTTCGTCGGGTGCGGTTGCGCTGTTTCACGTCGTCGGAGTGACGCCCGAGGCGCCAACCCTGGAGGCAGCGTTCCAGGGCCGGGCGCCCCTCTCATCGACCACCGTGGGCATGCCCGAGCTGCGCGCTGCGCGGCTCGAACTGACAACCGCGACGGGCGATGGGCTGGATATGGTCCTCCTCGGCAGCCCGCACTTTTCGCTGGCCGAATTCCGCCAGCTTGCACCTCTGCTCGTCGGGCAGGTGCGGCGGCCGCGTGTGCGGTTCCTGGTCACCACCAGCCGCGCGGTTGCATTGCTGGCCGAGCGCAGCGGGCTACTGGAGCCCCTGCGGCGATTCGGCGGACAGATTACGGTGGACACCTGTCCGCTGGCCTCGCCGATGCTCCCGCCGGAGATCCGGACGCTGATGACGAATTCCGCCAAGTACGCGTACTATGCGCCGGGGATGCTGAACGCGCAGGTGGTCTACGGCAGCCTGGCCGATTGCGTACGCTCGGCGGTGGCAGGCCGCGTGGTGAGGGATGAGAGGCTATGGAACGATTGATGCGGGGCCGGGTGCTGGTCGCGGGAGAGGCGTCAGGACGGCTTCTTTTCAGCGACGCACCCCTGAGCTTCTGGGGCGGGTACGATGCCGCCACTGGCGAGATCATCGACCGGCGGCACCCACTCTCCGGGCAGATCGCGGCGGCACAGGTGCTGGCGATCCCCTTCACCAAGGGTTCCAGCACGACCACCGCGGTCTTCCTGGAGGCCGTGCGCGCGGGCACAGCACCTGCAGCAGTCCTCATGGGCTCGCCGGATGCCTTCCTCAGCCTGGCTTCCATCGTGGCAGACGAGATGTACGGACGACCCGTGCCGGTGATCGCGCTTGCAGCAGAGGATTTCGCCAACCTCGCGGAGGGTGGGATCGCGACCATCCGGCCGGATGGGACGGTGATCGTAGAATGACGGACATCCCTTCCTCTGCCCGGCCCGGCGCAGCCGGACGGCCTCCGACGATCGAAGACGTGCGCCGAATCGTGGCAATATCCGATCCCGTTGTTCGCAACCTGCAGATCACCCAGGCCTATCACGATCTCTCCGTGGCAATGGCGCGGCTGACATGCGCAGGCGCGAACTGGTGCACGGTGGCCACGTGGGCGTCCAGGCAGGCCGGACAAAGCATCCGCCGGGAGGACCTGCTGGCCGCACTCGAGCGGCGGCTGCTGGAGACCCCCGAGACCCAGGCGAATCTCGACACCATGCTCGAAGCCAGCATGGTCATCAGTGGGCCGCAGCCGGAGAGCTTTCTTGGCGCGCTCGGTACCCTTTGGAAGGCAGTGGACCCTGCGGAAGCGTTTCGGCGGACCAGCAATGCAGTAGCTCGCGGCAACGTCAAGGTTTTCGCCGAGATCGGGGCCGAGTTCGCGCGTTTCCTGGCGCTGATCGGAGGCGACCAATCTCCTGTCGCGCAGGCTACTCTGTCCGCGTTCGGCGAAAGCCTTCGTCCGGGCGATCCTCCGGATGGCCAGCGGTATCTGGCTCAAGCCTTCGATCACTATGTGCAGGCCATGACCGCGGAGGATCCCAAAGTCAAGGCACAGCTGTTGCTGCTGGCCAACCTGGAGATTGGCTTCCACGAGCAGACGCGGCTGCAGGAAGAGATCGTCGAAGCTATGAACGCGCCCATAGTCCACCCCCGCATCTTGCGCCAACGCCTGATAGACGAGCTTTTCCCAAACCGCTCGTCGCGGCTGCGCTATTGGTTGGCACGGCTGGCACGACGCATGGGGCCACTGATCCGGGCGCGCGATCAACTGGCTGAAGAAATCCAGCGCGCGGGGCGCCGGGTCATCACGGCTACGCTGATGACGCTGGAGCTGCCCACCGGCGAGGTGTTGAAGCTGGATCAGGAGCTTCCGGGCAGGCATCCCGACGTTCTGAAGACCCTCGATCACCCGGAACTATCTGCGTTCCTGGGGCAGATCATGGCAGGCGCGAGTCACGGAGCCCGCGTCGCGGACTGGGGCAACCTGGCTGAACGCATGCGCTTCATTGCAGGCCTCTTCCGTGCATACCACTTGGCGCGCGAATTGTTCGATCCGCCTTATGATGCTGAACAGGTTGCCGTGATCCGCTCGGGTAGACGGCCGGCGGGCAGACTGTAGAAGCGAAGGCCCGCTGCCGCGCGCCGGAGATTCCCTCGCAACGGCCCGGCCGCATGGGCCGTTGAGCCACGAAACGACCGGGATTGCCAGCGCCTCTAGGGCGCCTCGACCGCTAGCGGCGCAACCGCTGCCGGCTCCGGCTCCGCCTGTCCGAGCAGCGCCGGCATGGGCAGCGGCGGATCGGGACGGATGATCAGCCGGAGATACGCGAAGACTGCCAGCCCTGCCAGCAGGATGCCCCCAAGCGCTCCGGGCGCCCACGTCCCTAACGCACCCAGCAGCCAGCCGCCTACCGAGGGAGCAATCACGCGCGAGATGCTCTCGAAGGCGCTGGACGTGCCCAGTGCGTCGCCCATCTCCTGCGGCGGCACCGCCCAGCTCGTTGCGCTGCCGATGACCGTGTTCAGGACGCCGGTGGCGAGCGCCACCGGGATCATCACCAGGAGGAGGACCGGCATGCTCGCGGTGAGCGCCCACCCGAACATGCCAAGAGAGAGCATCGCGATCCCCCAGAACATGAGCTGGGCATTAGGGAAGCGCCTGGTGAGGGGGCCGATCAGCCCTACTTGAGCGACGATCGACAACAGGCCATTGTAAGCCATGACATACGACGTGACCTGAGCGCTCAGTCCAAGGCGATCCTTGGCCCACAGCGTGAACAGGGCCATGAACAGTGACATCGCGAGCGACACGAAGAGGCGAATGGTCAGCAGCGGCCCGAGACGCGGCTTTCCGAGCTTGCTCATCATCTCGGGCAGGTTGATCAATGCGGTCCTCCTCTGCCCCGCTTGCCGTATCAGCTCCGCCTTGCGTGCTGCGGTCAGCGATTCCGGCAGCAGGAACAGGATCGTCCCCAGGTTCAGCAGGGCCATGCCCGCGGCGGCAAATGCTGGCACGGCGAAGCCCCACTGGCTGAGCACGCCGCCCATCACCGGACCCACGATGAACCCCAAACCAAACGCTGCGCCGATCATGCCCATCCCCTGGGTGCGGCTGCTCTCGTCCGTGATGTCAGCGATGTAAGCCTGGGCAACGGTGATCATGCCTCCGAAGAGCCCGCTGATGATGCGCGAAAGGAACATCACGCCCAGGATCACGCTGTTCTGCAGTGCAAGGGACGGATTGGCGCTGAACAGAGATGCCAGGGCCTTGCCAAGAGGCTCGGCCAGGCCCAGCAGGCCAAAACCAAACGCAGTGCCCGCCATGCTGACGACGAGAAGAGGGCGGCGGCCGATGCGGTCAGACATGCGTCCCAGGATCGGCGCGCCGATGAACTGGGCTGCCGCGTAGGCTGCCACGAGGAAACCCACCACGGAGGAACTGGCGCCGTACTTACCGGCGAAAAACGGCATCAGCGGCATGATGAGGCCGAAGCCGAGCATGACGATGAAGACGACGAGGAAGATGTTGACCAGCTGAGACCGTTGCACGAAGAACCTCCGGTGGCGGGCTTAGTCCGTCGGGGACAGACCGGCCAGTGCGCTGACGATCAGATCGACTGCTTGGACGGGCGAAAACCTGGCCATGTTGATCACCAGGTCATAGTGCACCGGATCGCGCCGGTCAATGCCAAAGTAGCGCTGGACGAAGTCGTGCGAAGCCAAATCTCGTTTCGTCACTATCTCGGCCGCTGCCTCGGTGGTCAGTCCGGCCCGCTGGGCATGGCGCCGGACCCGCAGCTCCTTCGGCGCGGTCAGCCGTACGTGCAGCGCGTTGGGTAATCCGGCGAGCACGGCCTGGCCGCCCCGGCCGATGATGACCACGTTGCCCTCATGATAGGCTGCCCGAATCAGGTACTTGATTCTCTCAACTGTCAGCTTTTCCTGCCGCTCGGCAGCAGCGGCTGCAGCCCAGGTGTCGGGATCGCCGTACGGGGCAGCATAATTGCCAAAAAGCCGCTCGATGAGCGTCTTAGCCCGGCGCTTTTCATCCGGCAAGTCTTCTACCATGTCGGGAGCCAGTCCTGACTGCGCGGCAAGACCCAGCATCAGGTTCTTGTCGAAGTAACGGTAGCCCAACCGGTCGCAAAGCAGTTGAGCGACCGTATCGCCGTGGCTTCCGAACTGCCGGGAAATGGTGATGGTTGCCATGGTCTGCCCCTTTGGATGGATACACGCGGAGATGCGCCCATTATCGCATCACAGCAGAAACACGTCAAAATGACATGACAGAGATCTCTGCAGTTGCGCCTGGTGACCCTGACATTATATATGCGATATCTTTCACATGACACAGATCATGGACAGATTTTTTAGCTTTGCGTAAAATGCATTCCAGGACAGGCGAACCGGCCCCACGGCCGTCTGATCGGTGCACGACTTCCAGCAGGCAGGACTTCCCCGCGCCTCGAGTTGGAGTGACGGTGTTGGCAAGCAGAGGAGATCAGAGTATGAGCGCAGAGACGACCCCGGAGACCGCTTCGTTCCCGTGGATGGACAAGTCCCTATCCCCACGTGAGCGCGCCGAAAAGCTCGTTGCAGCTATGACCCTGGACCAGAAGATACAGCAGCTGCACGGCAACATGGAGACCATCGACATCTACGGCTTGTCTGCCAAGGCCACGACGAAAGAGGAGATGGACCGGCTCGCGGCCCAGATCCGCATCGAGCGCCACGTCAAGGCCATCGAGGAGCTCGGCATCCCGCGCTTCCGCATCACCAACGGCCCCGTTGGCGTCGGTATGGGCGATGGCACCCCCAGCCCGCCCGCCACCGCCCTGCCGATGGCGATCGGCCTGGCTGCCGGCTTCGACCCTGAGCTAGCCTACAAGTATGGCGACATCATCGGCTCCGAAGCCGCCACCCTTGGCCAGCATGTGCTCGAAGGCCCCGGCGTCTGCCTGCACCGCACCGAGATCGCCGGCCGCAACTTCGAGTACTTCTC
>CAYLZG010000042.1:0-1090 GCA_964387985.1 uncultured Anaerolineales bacterium
GGGCGCATGGAGATCACCCCGCCCGCGCAGGCTTTCGACGTTGTCCGTGTGAACGTGTTCCCCCGGAGCGATCGCCGCGAGCGCCCGGCCGATCGTTTCGCCGTACTTCACGATGATCTCGCCCGCAGCGATAGCCCGGCGAGCCATCTTATGGCCTGAAGAAATGGGGGCAGGGAGCGTGACCGGCGAGCCGCCGGCGCAGGTGACATGTCCGGCCGGCAGGCCGGCGACCGCGAGCAGGACATTGTCGTGCGCGTGCATCAACAGCGCGTCGGTGTGCGGGCCGGTCAGGTCGGCAGGCATGGCATCCCTTTCATGCATTTGTAATGCGGTGCGTTCATAACGCGGGCCAGTATAGCCGGAGGTCCCACTCCGGGCAACTAATAGTATGTTTTGGTACTGGACAAAATTCAGGCATTTGTTACAATAGGAGCAACCAACCGCGCCGCGTCCACTCGATGGATAAAGGAGGCAGTTATGCCGGAACTGAAAGATGGCTGTGTCAAGCCTACACGCGGGCCGATATTGCCCGCCCCACAATCTGAACCCCCGCCAGGGGCGCCACCACAGGAGGTTCGCAAGATGATCGCACAGGTCGGTAAAGAGGCCATTGATTTTGAAACTACAGCCTACGTAGAGGGTGTGGGCTTTCAGAACGTAAAGCTTTCGGACTTCAAGGGTAAATGGATTGTTATTTGCTTCTATCCCGGTGACTTCACCTTCGTCTGACCGACGGAAATAGCGGCAGTTGCCGCCATGTACGACGAGTTCAAGGCGCTGGGTGTGGTTGTCCTGTCCCTGAGCACTGACAGCCGGTTTGTTCACAAGATGTGGCAAGAGTTCGAATTGTCGAAGATGGTAGAAGGTGGCGTTCCGTTCCCCATGCTGTCCGATGCTGGCGGCAAGATCGGCCAGATCTACGGGGTATATGACGAAGCCGCTGGGGTGGATATCCGCGGGCGCTTCATCATCGATCCGGACTTCGTGATCCGGGCCATGGAAGTGCTGACACCAGAGGTTGGACGCAATCCGGTGGAGCTGGTGCGGCAGATCAAGGCCTTCCAGCACGTGGTCGCCACCGGTGAGGTGA
>CAYLZG010000042.1:1151-27379 GCA_964387985.1 uncultured Anaerolineales bacterium
GTCTGGAAACCCTAAACAGCAGAGTGGCGCGGTGGCAAGAGGGGGTGGGCGATTTCGCCCGCCCCTTTCTTTTGCCGTCAGTATCCCGCAACAGCAGTTCCAAATGAGCCGAAGCGGAGCATCCTGAGCGGAGCACGGCGGCAGTTTCGCCGTGCGCAGTCGAAGGGTGCGTCCTTGCATGACGTTGCTTGTTTTGCATTTCACAAGGCCCGTGTTATAGTGATCCTGTCGATCCTTCCAGGTTCAGCCAAGACCTCGAGGATTCGGCGACCCAATCGTTGGAAAGCAGAAGCAGGAGCGCAACAGTGTCCTTGCACCACCGCCAAACCTGACCCACCACCCGGATCGCCGGCCGGCGATCACGGGGTGAGCCACATACGTGGGACGGCGGCGGTGACGCCCCGCCCTGATCTGGCCTGGCATCTCCCGCCTGGGCCGTCGCCCGCGTATGTGAGCGACGGCCTTTTGTTGTCCATTTCGGAGTGCACGTCCTGACCGTGTGCGCTCCGTGGAAACATTTCCAGGAGGGAGAACATGTCCGATCGTCTCACCCGGTTCTTTGCCTCGCGTTGGGGCATCATCCTCGCAGGCGCCATCATCGGCGTCCTGGCCCCGCTTTTGCAGAAACTGGGCAATCCCCCCAACATGGGGATCTGCGTCGCCTGCTTCGAGCGCGACATCGCGGGTGCGCTGGGCCTGCACCGCGCCGCCGCCGTCCAGTACATCCGTCCCGAAGTCATCGGTTTCGTGCTGGGCGCCATGATCGCGGCCTATGCCTTTCGGGAGTTTCGCGCTCGCGCGGGCTCTGCGCCCATCGTCCGTTTCGTACTGGGCATGTTTGCTATGATCGGCGCATTGGCGTTCCTGGGCTGCCCCTGGCGCGCGACCTTGCGCCTGGCCGGCGGCGACCTGAACGCCATCCTCGGCCTGGCGGGCCTGGCAGTGGGCATCGCCATCGGCGTGCAGTTTCTCAAGGCCGGCTACAACCTGGGCCGCGCCCAAAAGACCCATGCTGCGGTAGGCTGGATCATGCCCTTGATCATGGTCGGCCTGCTGCTCCTGCTGCTCTTTGCCCCGTCCTTCAGCAAGGACGGGCCGATCTTCTTCAGCCAGAGCGGCCCCGGATCCCTGCACGCGCCGCTGCTGATCTCGCTGGCCGCGGGGTTGCTCATCGGCTTCCTGGCCCAGCGCACGCGCTTCTGCACCATGGGCGCGATCCGGGACGTGATCCTGATGCGTGACTTCCATCTGATCACGGGGCTCCTGACGCTGCTGGTGGTCGCGTTCGTCATGAATCTCATCCTGGGGCAGGTGCGCTTCGGTCTTGCTGGCCAGCCGGTGGCCCACAGCAGCCACCTGTGGAATTTCCTGGGCATGACGTTGTCGGGCCTGGCCTTTGCGTTGGCGGGTGGCTGTCCGGGTCGCCAGCTCTTCCTTTCCGGAGAAGGAGATGGGGATGCGGCCGTGTTCGTGCTGGGCATGATCGCCGGCGCGGGCTTCGCCCACAACTTTGCGTTGGCGGGAAGCCCTGATTCGGTTGTCGAAGGTGTGGCTAAGGTGGGCGGCCTCACGCCTTTCGGCATGGGCGCAGTGATCTTGGGCCTCGTGGTCTGCCTGGCCATCGGCCTGACCATGCGCGAGCGAGCTGCATAGGGGGTGTGATATGATGACAGTTGATGCCCGGGGGTTGTCGTGCCCGCAGCCAGTCATATTGGCCCGCAAGGCGATCGAAGCCGGCCAATTTCCAATCGAAGTGCTGGTAGAGACGGTTACCTCCCGCGAGAATGTGCGGCGCATGGCCGAGAAGGCCGGCTGCAAGGTCGCTGCCGTACAAGTGGGCGATGAATTCAAGCTGACCATCACGAAATGATCTACTTCGACAACGCCGCGACCTCGTGGCCCAAGCCACCCTGCGTGGCAGAGGCGATGACGCATTACATGTCCGAGATAGGCGCGAGCCCCGGCCGCTCGGGCCATCGTCTCGCCATTGAGGCGGCACGGGTCGTCTACGGCGCCCGCGAGGCTGTGGCAGAGCTGTTCCATGCGCCCGATCCCTTGCGTGTGGTCTTCGGCGCCAACGTCACCGAGGCGCTCAACCTGGCGCTGAACGGGCTCCTCAGGCCGGGCGATCACGTGGTCACCGGCAGCCTGGAGCACAACTCCGTCATGCGCCCCCTGCGCGCCCTGGAGCGGGCAGGGGTTGGGGTAACGGTCGTCCCTTGTTCGAAAACGGGCGAGCTGGACCCCCGCGACCTGGAGGCCGCGATCCGGCCGAACACGCGACTGATCGTGCTTAACCACGCATCCAACGTCGTCGGGACGCTGCTGCCGGTGCCGGAGGCGGGAGCGATCGCGCGGCGCCATGGCATTTTGCTCCTGGTGGATGCCGCACAGACAGCAGGGGCCTATCCCATCGACATGCAGGCCGCTGGGATCGACCTGCTGGCGTTCACCGGTCATAAGTCGCTCTACGGCGGGCTGATTTTCGGCCCTCGCGTCGACGCAAGCCACCTGCAGCCGATCAAGCGCGGCGGCACGGGCAGCCACTCGGAGCACGAAGAGCAGCCTGCATTCCTGCCTGACCTGTTCGAAAGCGGAACTCCCAACGCAGTCGGGCTGGCCGGGTTGGGCGCCAGCACGCGCTGGATCATGGCGCAGGGCGTTGAGCAGATTCGGGCGCATGAGGCAGCCCTGGTCGGGCAGTTGCTGGCCGGTCTGGCAGCCATTCCGGGCATCACCGTCTACGGCACCGGCAACGCGCGACTCCAGACCGCCACGGTGTCGTTCAACATTGCCGGGCTCGAGCCATCGGAGGTCGGGCTTCGCCTGGATGATGAGTACGGGATCATGTGCCGCGTCGGGCTCCACTGCTCGCCGGCCGCGCACCGCACGCTGGGCACCTTCCCCGGTGGAGCGATTCGCCTCGGGCTGGGTGCGTTCAACACGGCAGCGGAAGTGGCGGCTGCTGTGGCTGCGGTGGCCGAAATGGCGGCCGCCGCAATGGAGGCGTGATGGCCGGGGAAAGCTATGCGGTGATCCTGGTCTATTCGACCAGTCACGCCATGCGCCTCGAGAAGCTGCTGGCGGAACGGGGAATCGTCTGCAAGATGATTCCCGTTCCGCGCCACATCAGCTCCGATTGCGGGGTCTGTATACGGGTGATGCGCGACGATAGGGCGGCCGTCCGGGAAGTGGTGGCGGCTTCCGGCATCGAGATCCAGGGCATCGCGGACGCTTAGTGAAATATTGAGAACCGGCGCCGAGTCGCTGCTCGGTGCGGGAAAGGTGGTGAGCTTGTGACGCGCGATCAAGTCCGCCTCACAGCGCTGACGACGGCCGCCGGCTGAGCGGCCAAGATGGGCCCCGAGGCCCTGGCGCACGTGCTGCGCCCCCTGCAAGGACTGTTCCAGCCAGATAGATTCCCCGCGCTCCTGGTCGGCCTCCAGGTGAGCGATGATGCCGCGGTCTACAAGATTACCGGTGACGTGGCGGTCATCCAGACGCTGGACTTCTTTACGCCCGTGGTCGATGATCCTTACGATTACGGCGCGATCGCCGCGGCCAACGCCATGAGCGATGTCTACGCAATGGGCGGTGAGGTCGCGTTGGCGCTCAACATCTGCGGCTTTCCGCCCAAGCTGCCCGAGGAAATCATCGCGGAGATCCTGCGCGGGGGCGCCGAGAAGGTTCTGGAGGCCGGTGGGGCCTTGGCCGGCGGCCACACGGTGGATGATAACGAGCCCAAGTACGGGCTGGCAGTCATGGGGCTGGTGCATCCGGACCGCATCCTGACCAAGGGAGGCGCGCAGCCCGGCGATATCCTGGCGCTCACCAAGGCGCTGGGCGTAGGCATCATCACGACGGCTGCCAAGGGGGACGCGGCCGACCCCGCGCACCTGCCCCCCGCGATTGCCAGCATGAAGCGGCTTAACCGCGAGGCGGCGCGGTTGGCCCAGCAGGTGGGCGTCCACGCCTGCACCGATATAACCGGCTTCGCGCTGCTCGGCCATGCCTGTGAGATGGCCGAACGCAGCGGAGCCCGGCTGCGCTTCCACTTCGCCCGGCTGCCATTCCTGGACGGCGCAATCCGCTACGCAGATGAATGGCTCTTTCCCGCCGGCACATGTCGCAACGAGGGATGTTTCGGCGCACACGTCGTCTTTGCACCCGAAATCCCGGACGAGATGCGCCAGCTTCTTTACACGCCGGAGACATCGGGCGGCTTGCTCCTTGCCGTGTCGCCCGAAAAGGCGGATGCGCTGGCGGCTGCGTTCGCCGCGGCCGGCGAGCCCCTGTGGATCGTGGGCGATGTGCTCGAAGGAGAGGGCGTCGAGGTAGTCTCGACCTAGCGCCAACAGTGCGGATGTTTGGAGATACAAAGGACCACCAGGAATTCGATCCCCTGGTGGTCCTTCTTTCTCAAGCTTCGAGGTTCTTGCGCGGAGCATTCCTGTCGGCGATTTGTGAATGTCAGTCTTGAAACGCTTGACGCGTTCATAAAGTTATATTATGCTATAACAATCCTGTGGGTGTGACATTCGATGAGCATACTCGACCGTCTTTCGATTCATTCGGACTCTGACATGCCCCTGGCACACCAGTTAGCCGGACAACTGCTGTGGCTCATCGCCAGTGGAAAACTGCCCGCAGGTGAACGCCTACCGCCGGTCCGCCGTCTGGCGGACCGCCTGGGCATCAACCTGCATACCGTGCGCGCCGCCTACCGTAAACTGGAAGACGATGGCCTGGTTGTCATACGGCGGGGCCGTGGCACGCATGTGCTCCCGTTCGACGGCCGCCAGTTGGCACAGATCGCTGCAACTCTTCGCACCGATACCGTGGGCATCATCATCCCCAGTATGGCAAACCCGTTTTATCACGCGCTCCTGCAAGGAGTGGAGGAAGTGGCCACCGCAGCCGGAACGCTTTTATTCGTGTGCAACACGCATGATGACCCCGGTATGGCCGCACGGTACTATGCCCAGATGGCGTCCAAGCAGGTAGACGGCATCATCATCGCCTCCCACAATACTGCCGAGCTGGTCCACGCGCCAGGGGATGAGCCGGGTGGCGGCGAACCGCTGCTGCCTACGGTCACGGTCGACTGGCCTGGGTGCAGTGGCCCGTCCGTGCTGTTGGACTTGGAAGATGCCGGCTACCAGGGAACCCGGCACCTGCTGGCGCATGGGCATCGCCGTGTGGGCCTGCTCACGGTGGACACGGAGGCTGCAAATGTTGGACTCGTGAATATGGGGTACCGCCGTGCTTTGGGCGACCTCAGAATTGAAGCCGATACGGCCCTGATCGCTGCAGCGCCGGGCTTTGACATGGCTTCAGGGCAGGCCAGTTTGCGGCAGCTCCTTGGGCTGGCCCAGCCGCCGACGGCTGTCTTCGCGATTGCCGATACGCTGGCGCTGGGTGCATTGGCCGAAATCAAGATCGCCGGGCTCCGCGTGCCGGGCGATCTTGCCCTGGCCGGCTTCAATGACATCCCTACGGCTGCCCTGGTCGATCCCCCCTTGACGTCGGTGGCTGCGCCAGTGCGCGAGATGGGGGCCCAGGCCATGCGCATGCTGCAGGAGCAGATTTCCGGCCGGCCGCTCGCACAGATGCATGTCGTGTTACCTGTCGCCCTGATGGTTCGAGCCAGCTGCGGGCCGCATGTTTGAAGTAAGCCGGCTGCGGAGCATGGGATAGTTCCGCAGGCGCGGCCCTCTCCACCACTCTGGAAAGGGGTTGAAACCATGAACCGTCTCTCTGTTGTCCGGGCCATCGGTTTCACGGTGGCCGCCCTCCTGCTTTCCGCCTGCGCGACGCCTCCGGCGCCGGTCGCCCCTCCGGCAACCGCTACGGTCGCTCCGCCCAACCCAACGCTGCCTCCGCCCACCGCCACGCCGCTGCCCACGGCTTCGCTACATCCCTTTGAAGGACTGGCTGAGTGGGACGTGGTCGTGATCGGCGATTCTTCGCTCTGGGGGGTGGCCGAGCCCTATGCGAAGCTCATCGAGCAGGACCGCAAGATCAAGGTGAACCTGCATGATGACTGGCAGGGCGGACTGAGCATCCGTAGCATCCTCAAGGCTCTGCAAGGCGACTTCGAACACTCTTCCAAGCGCGAGAAGTGGCCTCAGCTTATCCGCGATGCCGAGGTGCTGGTGCTGTTCGGTAATCCCCAGGAATCCCTGGACGCAGAATTGGCCGGCGCCGGTTGGGCATGCATCGACAGTCGCGATCCGGGGGAGGTGACTTTCACAACGGAGGGATTCGCGCCTTATAAGGCGGACCTGGTCGAGGTATACGATGAGATCGCCAGGCTGCGCGAGGGCCGGCCTTTGATCCTCCGGGCGACCGGCATCTATCTCCCCACGATCAGTGTATGGCGGGATAAGGGAATCGAAGGCGAGTGCGGCGCGTTCTGGGAGGGCATCACTGCCGCAGCCAGGCAGGCGGCGGAGGAACGCGGAGTTCAGTTCGTTGACACCTACGCCGCGTTCAACGGCCCCGATCACGACCAGGACCCCAGGACCCAAGGCCATATGAAGGATGATGGCGAACATCTGAGTGAGGCCGGGGCGCAGTTTTACGCCAAGCTGCTGCAGCAATCGGGGTACGACGCCTGGGTCGCCCAACAGCCATAGCGGGGCGCATCATCTGCGAATCGGGAGATGATTCGAGCGACCGGGTTGGAAGGCGTGTTCAGAAATAGCATGGACGGCTCCCGGAAGTTCCAGGAGCCGTCCTCATTGCGGCGTTGCTAGTCAGGTATCGCTTGATGGGTACGCGGCTTAGCTTCTCCAGCCACGTCCTGACCAGCCCGGCCGGCCGCTTGCATCGCGCAGGGTGACGCTCGTCGCGTTGTCCAGGTTCGTCACCTTCCCGATCTTGAACTCGCCGTCCTCGTCGAAGCCGTCGACCGCCACTGCGTTGCCCAACTGGAGGCTGAAGCCCTGCTCCAGGGCAAAGCTCAGGGGACGTCCTTCGAACGTGACGATCTCACCCGCAGCGGTTTCGATCTCGATCAGGTCGTTGGCCGCGCTGACCACAGTTCCCTCGACCGTGCGCCACTCGTCGGGCTGCACGTCTGCCTCTGGAACTCCGCTCAACCTGCCTGCGCCCTGCCCCAGCGGCGCCTGGTTCACTGCGGCGCCCTGCGCCCAGCGGCCGCCGCGGCCGAGTGTCTCTGTCGTCGCAGCTTCCTGCGACCAGCGGCCGCCCTGGCCGTTGACCTCGTTCGCCGTTCCAGCGCGTTGGCCGTAGTTCTGCACGCCAGCATCCGCCATCGCGGTCTCCGTCGTCCGGCCTCGGCGCTCGATCTCGCCAGCGCCTTCGCCGCTCACTGCATTGGTCCTATTCACAGCGCCCAGGATCAACACGGCCACCAGGCCGGTCAACAGAGCGCCCATTGCGATCTTCTTCAACATGTTCGTGTTCCTTTCATGAGATAGTTGTCTGATTGGTGTTTGTTCGTTGTCTGGGGAGCGTCCTTACGCCCCCACGTGTTCCGCTGCAACCCCTTCGGCGGGCTTCAGGCCCGTCTTGAGCGAGGGCAGCACCTTGGCAGTCACCTTGGTCACCCAGCGCCAGTGAATGGCGAAGTGGATGACTGCGGCGATGATCATCGCTACGCCGGACCAGGTGTGGATCAGATCCCAGGTCGTCCGGCTGAAGATGAAGAGGGGATCCGCTGCCCGACCGGTCCCGGCGAACATGAAGTAGACCCCCGTAACTGCGGCCACCAGGAAGCCGATGGCCACGGCTGCGTCGATAGCGACGTTGAAGATGCCGTGCCGGTTCATGCGCACGCCCTTGCCCGCGATCGACTTGACCATGCGCTTTGCCATTCCTTTCACCCAGTTCCAGTGGATGGCAAAGTGGACGATCACTGCCACGATCATCACCACGCTGAACCAGGTGTGCAGGTTATCCCAGGTGTGACGGTCGAACAGGATCGTGACACCGTACATCGGATTGCGCCCACCCTGATACCCGCCCGAGGGCAGGAACAGGAAGTAGATGCCGGTGATGGCGGCGACCACCGCGCCGGTGAAAACCGCGGCGTCGATCAGCCAGTTGTTGCGTGTTTGTTTCGAAACAGACCCTTTTGTCATATCGCTCTCCCAAGATCGATGGGTTGTGGTTTGTCGAACCTGCCAGGGTCACGTTGATGCCCTGAACTGTCCTCAGATTAGTGGATGCGTGTGAAGGCGATATGCCGGAGTTTTGAAGAAGTTGTGTAGATCTGAACAAATGGGGAATCGAAGCGAGCGCCACGCACCCGTCCCAAGGTGAGTGGCGCTCGCAAGAAAGGAGGAACCTGAGTTTTCTTAGCCGCAGCCGCCGCCGGAAGGTCCCTTCTTGAGCTGTAGCTGGATCTTGGGCGTGTACTCCAGGCTGAACTCGTGGACTTCGGGGGTGGCTGCCGGCGAGCGGGCGCCAAGGGCCATGGCGGATTCGTAACGCAGCCGGTCATCCCCCGCTGCCGCCGCCAACCTGCGCAACGTCGGGTCGGCGCTCGCGAAGGTGTCCAGCCATCCGTTGATGCCGCCTTCCAGAATGTACGCGTTGGGCACGCTCTCAGCGGTCAGGAGCTTCCAGGCCTCCGTGGCGGCGGTCTCGTCGTTGCTGGTGGTGACGAAGATCGTGTTGGCCGGTTCCAGCAGCAGAGACGGGATGAGATCATGCAGCTCGTCGAGCTTGACCCGGCGGGCGCCGGCGACATGAAAGAGGTTGTAGTCGGCCTCATTGCGCACGTCCAGCAGGACCACCTTCAACGCGTCGTTGTGCAATGCGTCCAGGAGCTCGCCGGGGTGGATCTGCACCGCACGCTCTGCCAGCAGCGGCGCCTTTTCAGTCTCCAGCGCCTGCCACTTGTCTGCGGTGCTCGGTTGCCCGATAAGGATTACGGCGACTGCGGCCAGCGCCAGCGCTCCTGCACCGGCATAGCGCGCCTTGGGCTCCCGTTTCAGATCCTTACCGCCGAAGATCCGCTCCAGGTGTTCGCCCCCCCAGAACATGAAGAGCGCCATCAGCACGATCGCCAGCAAAACGATGCCCACCGGCAGCCCCAGCCAGTCCTGGAGCGTGAGGCGGCCCAGGTAGGATGAGTTCCAGAATCCGGCGAACAGGTCCACCGTCTCGCCGAAGAGGAAGATGCCGAACAGGCCGCCCAGGACGAAGAACAGGCCGTCGATCTTGCGCGTGGCCATGGCGACCAGCGACGTGCCGGGGCAGAAGCCGCCGACGATGAAGCCAACGCCCATGATGAGCCCGCCGACGATATCGGGCCACAGGTATGTCGTGTTGACATAAATCAGGTTGTAATCCAACAACCCCAGGCCTGATGCGGCGAAGATCAGCACCATGGCGGTCACGATCGCGCCGAACATGACCTTCAATACGGTCAAATCCTTGAAGTAGAACTGACCGGCCAGCTTCATCGAGTTGCCGAAGCCGGCGCTCTCGAGGACAAAGCCGAAGGCGAAGCCGATCAATGCGTAGACGGCGTACTGGCCCCAATGGCCGAGCAGCGTCGATAGTGTCAGAGGAAAGGGCGCCATGATGCCTCCTGCCTAATTCCAGAATTTTCGCAGAAAATAGGCGAGCGCATAGCCGCCGGCGAACACCGCAAACATGAAGGCCCACGCGCCGGCCGAGAGCGTTGCGCCACCGGATAAGGCGTGTCCCGAGGTGCAGCCGCGCGCGAAGCGGGCGCCATAGCCCATGATCGCACCGCCCGCAAATGCCATGAACCAGCGGGTGCGCGGGGTGATGCGCGGGCCATGCACGGTTTCCACCTTCAGGCGGCCGTTCAGCCAGCCCGACACGAACCCGCCCAAGATGGTGCCCAGCACGCCAAAGACCGACCAGGTGTCCAGCGGGTTCTTGTCGCCCCCCGCGATCTTCACCAGGTAAGGCACTTGATCCATGTGATCGGGCGCGACCAGGTTGTTGAGTCCTCCCGAGGCGCCCAGCCCATTGCCGGTGAGGAAGAAGGAGAGAAACAGCACCAGTCCAAGCAGCGCGCCTCCCAGGTAGGGATGGATGTAGGGTTTGGTCGGCCGCGAGGTGAAGAATCCGCCTCCCCCCTTGGTCCCTTGCGGGGATGCGTGTTTGCCGGTTTCAACTGCCATGGGACGCCTCCTGGGCGGGTCTCAGTGCTTCCGGGCGGCCGGGTGGCGCCCCGGGAGTCTTTACGTGCGTGTCATGAGCCTCGACCTCTTCCCATCCCAGCATCATCGCCTGGATGAGTGCGAGCGGGGAATGGCCGGTGGTGGCCAGATAGATGTGCATGACGACAAATGCGGCCAGCAGCCACGAGATCAGCGTGTGGATTGGGGCCAGCAGCGGCAGCCCGCCGAAGCGCTGCGCCACCGCGGGCCAGTGCTCCGCACCCCACATCAGCGCGCCGGTGAGGATCTGGCCGGGCAGCAGAACATTGAGCAGGCCGAAATAGGTGATCTGCTGCAAAGGGTTAAGCCTGCGCCGGGCCGTCTTCTCGAACGGGTGAGGCTCGTTCCTGAAGATGCCCCGAAGGTAGTACTTGGCCTGGAGGATGGCCTGGTCGTAGAAGCCCTTGGGGCGCGGGATGAACTGCTTCACCTCACCGCTTGCAAGGTGATAGAAGAGAGACAGGCCCGCGTTGATGACGACGATCGCGGCCAGCACGTTATGGACGTACACCACCGACTTGAAGGCAAACATGCCGAAGATGTCGGGCTTGTGGATGATCAGCCCGGTGAAGAGCAATCCCACGATCGTGAAGGTCTGCAGCCAGTGCCAGAATCGTTCGTACGTACTGTAGATGTAGACGCGCTTGAGCTGTGCGTGCTGCTTGGGCATGCGCCGGGCGCTCAGGATACGGAGCCCGCCGTGGACCGCAATCCCCCCCAGCACCCCGGCGAAGGCCAGCATGCCGAGCAAGTCCACCCACCAGACGTTCGACCGTCCGAAGATGTAGAGCCCATGCCTGGCAGGGGCAGACTGGTAGTGCAGCGAGCCACCTGCGCCGGTGCTGAGGTCGCCGCTTAGTTTCGCATTGCCGCTGGTCATCAGGGCTGGCGTCACCCCGCCCGGACCGGCCGCGGCCAGGGTGAAGGTCTGCGTCAGGCGCGAGCCGGCGCCGTGACAGGCCGTGCACTCGCGGGTCACCCACTTGCCGTCAGTGACATTGTGGCTGACCGCATACGGCTGCACCTCGCCGGTAATGCGGGGATTGGCCAGCCCCAGCGCGGCCAGGCGGGCAGCGATCACGTTCTGCCTGGCGGGAGTGTCCAACACGAGCTCCGCCTCGGACAGCACGCCGTTGCCATCCCCGTCCAGCGCAACCACCACCTCGGCTGCCTGGCGCTCGCCATCGAACCAGGCGGCCTGCAGATCGATCTCGCGCACCGGCCGCGCCGGCTCGCCATAGACCCAGTACCAGGAGGTCACCAGGTTATGGGGTGCAAGGCGGCTGTTGCCATTCACGTCCTGGCGCGAGAGCAGCACCGGCTCAAAGCCGGTCACCAGCGAGGTCGCGTCCAGTGGATCGCCCTCCACCCCGCGGAATTCGCGCCGCGGCTGGGCGTCTGCATCCAGAACGGTCCAGTCTACGCTCTGCAGGGCAGGTGCGTAGAGCTGCGGGATGTGGCAGCTCTCGCAGGACACGGTGTCCAGGTGGCGCTCCTTGTAAGGCAGCCAGGTGTGTGTGGCCCCGGCATCGTGGCAGCCATCGCAGCGGCGCATGGTGTCGGCCAGCTCGGGCGCGACGGTGTGTTGGGCGGTAGCGCCCTTGGCAAAATCGTGCACGGGGCGCTGCAGATACTCACCCATGTCCAGGCGCCGCGGATCGAAGGTCAGGTGGTCCGGGCGGGTGGCATCGCTCTCCTGGTAGTAGACCGGGTTGTTGAGCGAGAAGTGGCAGCCGGTGCATTGGACCTGGCGGGCGGCGTGGATGTCCCAGGCCCGGCTGAGCTCCGCCTTGCCGGCCAGGTTCATGCCGGAATCCGTGATACGCTGGCCCGCGATGATTGCACCTGTGGTCAGGCTGGCGCTGAGCCGGGTTGCGCTCGTATCCCAGGACGGCGTCACTGCGCTGGCCAGCGACAGCGGCGCGTTGGCGTCGGTGTGCACCAGCCCGTGGCACTGGCCGCAGTTGTCGTTGGTGGGATCCTGCACGGTGACGAATTCGGGCTTGAGCAGGCCCTCCGCGTCGAATGCGCCGGCCTGCCAGCGATACGCCTCGCCCTTCATCTCCACCAGGCCGGTGCCCACCAGGGTGGCGGTGTTGGCCCAGCCGAACCTCCCGCTCTGCAACGCCGCGATGCGGGCATCGTTGTCGGGGGCAGGCAGGTGGCATAAGAAGCAGTTCATCTCGACCCCACCCGATGCGACCCAATCCCAGGCCCTGGCCTCGCCCGTGGTGGGATCCAGCACCGCGGTCTCCGGGTTGTTGGCATCCGCCGGCAGCTCGCTGAGCAGGCGGCCATCGCGGGCATACAGTGCAGGTCCGCCGCCCACATGCCGATCGCCGAAGCGCATCACCCAGTCAGGCGTGCCCAGGTCGAGTAACGAGTCACCGTCCGGAGAGAGATAGCGATAGCGCAAGGGGTCCCAGCGGCCATATGCACCGGTGCTGGTGTCCCAGGCGCGGCCGCCTGCGATCGCACCGGCCTCGGCCATCTCGTCCAGTCCCAGGGACGCGTGATAGCTGTGGGACTGGATGAACTCCGCATCGTGGCAGGCGCCGCACGTCTTGAGGGTGGAGACCGGCTGGCCCGAAACCAGGACGTTGACTTCGTCAGCATCCAGCAGAGCAAACTGCGGGTGCAGCGGTGTCGCCTCCCTCAGTGGTTGGACGGCAGGTTGGGCGGCCGCGCCGGCCAACCCCAGCCCGGCTGCCAGCAGAAGCACGCCCAGGGGTATGACGGTTCGTAAGCGGTGCGGTATCTTCATTCGGCTCTCTCACTTGGCCTGTGTGCGGCTGCCCCATTCGATGGGGTCGCCTTGGTAGCCCAGGGCTCGCCAGTCCATGCGTCCGTCTGGACCGTGGCACGCTTCGCATTGCAGCGCGTTCTCGGCAGGCTGCACCATGTGCGCGACCGGCCAGTACATCCAGGTTTCTGCGAAGTCATATTGGCCGGAGAAGGGGATGCCCGCATCCTGCGCGCCCAGCGCCAGCCCCGAAGGCCAGTCGAAGGTGGTCCAATAGCCGCCCTCGCCGGCTGTGCGCGGGGCCAGCAGGATGTTGTTGACGGTGTCGTAGGGCTGCCTGGCGATGTGCACCTTGAACGGATAAATCTTGGCGCCGGGATCCGTGATATCGCCTGCGGGCTGGTTGATCATCGCGGGCTGCGCCGGATCGATCTTATCCCCCAGCAGGTAGCGGTAGGCGTTGCTGCCGTTGAACCAGCGGTAGGTGGGGGTGACGTCCGTTTCGTATCGGAAATCCCCCTTGATCTTCAGGTAGGTATGTGGGTCCTCGGGCCTGTCCTGCCCAGAGGTGGACCAGTCCCAGGTGATCTTGGTGGGGTTTCTTACTGCCACAGCAGGGACGTGGCAGGTCTGGCAGGCCACGCTCGTGGTATGGGCATTGATGCGTTGATCCTCGTGCGGCGCGGCGGAATGGCAGTCGGTGCACTGCACCTGTTCCTCGGGTGCAATCGTCAGGTTGTCAACGAGCAGGCGCCCCTTGACCACGTGATCCTTGGCGGTGTGGCAGTCGATGCAAAGCAGTCCCAGGCCGCCCATGTGCACATCCAGGCTTTCCGAAGCGTAGTTGAGGCTCGAATCCAGGTCACCGTGCTTGACGTTGTTGCCGCCGCCGCCGTCGTAGTGGCAGAACCCGCAGTTTTCGCGCGTGGGGCGTCCGACGCTGCGCGCAGCAACAGCCAGGTCCACCTCCTCCAGCGGATAGCCGAAGTCGCCTTTGCCATACAATGAACGGTCCGCGTGGCAGACCAGGCAGTCGACGTTGAGCGGATTGCCGAAGTCGAACGCGTCGTCCTCCCATCCGTATCCTGCGTGGCAGCTCATGCACTTGCTCTCGTTGCCCTGAGCACTGATGCAGAAGTTGTTGATCTGGTTCTTCTTGCCGATGGTCACCATTTCCCCGCGCCATGCGGCCATGACGGGCGCGCTTTCCCAGGTCCAGTGGGTGGTAGCCATGAACTCGGTTGCCGCGTCTGGGTGACACTTCAGGCAGGCCTGGGTGACCTCGGCGCCACTGGCGTATGGTCCCTGGAGCAGGTGGGTGTGATCGGTCTCGGGGACCCGCGTGGGCACCTTTGCCGCAGGGTTGTCCAGGGCTTCGCTGGTCTGCGGCCGCAGCAGGGTCAGCGGGATGATGATGACGGCTAGGATTACGATCAGGCCGATCATCCAGGACGCGTTCTTCTTCAAGAAGACAGGCATGCGCATGGCAGGCTCCTGGGTGGATGAAAGATTGCCTTCTAAGGGTTAGCGGATCAGAGCTCGTGGGCTGGTGTCATGGCCGGGATCGCCTGTCGCTGTCAGCCCAGGTGCGTCACCGAAGGGTAATCAGCGAAGTGGCGCCGCGCCGGTTCCTTCACGTCATCCGGCGCCTGCAGCACCAGGAGCAGACGTGCGGCCTCCTCGCCCGGGTTGCCCCAGCGGTGCGGCAGGTCTGCTTCGAACATCAGAAAATCGCCCGGCTCCAACAGGTACACGTCTCCGTCGATCTCGTACTTCACCCGGCCTGCCAGGCAGAAAACGAACTCGTGCCCCGCATGCACGACCTGTCCCGCGCCCATATCAGCCCGCGGCGTCAAGGTGACGAGGAACGGCTCCATCTGTTGCCCTTCGAGGCGCGCGCCCAGGCCCTCGATGCTCGACCCCGTCCCGCGGATCACCGGCCGCTGGCTCGAGCGAACATGGAGGACCCGTGCCACAGTTTCGGTTTCGAAGAAATAGCTCATCTTGACGTCCAACGCTGCGGCAAGCCGCTGCAGGGTTGCGACGCTCGGCGAGATCTCGTCCCGCTCGATGAGCGAAATGGCATTGGGCGAGAGGCTGGCCAACTCGGCCAGCTCGCGTTGCGAGAGCTCGCGCTCTTTGCGCAGGCCTCGGACGCGTGCACCCAGGGAAAAATCGAGATCGGTCATATTGAACCAGCCAGCCAACCGATGTGATAGATGCGATGCAAGAAGCCAATCCGGAGGATCGCAAGCATCGTGGTGAGTATATTCACTATGTGACTATTGTCAACTAATATACTTGACGCCTTGTGCAAAATGGAGTATCCTACGTGCCCACGGCTTATAGGGTTATTACATCTCTATAGACCGATTGCACTGAGATCCCTGTAGGGGCGTCGGGTCGGCCGAGATCCGGGAGGTGAATACGATGCCAAGAGGACGATGGGCGCGAGGCGGTGGCCTTGGTGGCGGCGCTTGCCCGCGACGAATTGCCCGTTTCCTGGAGCCGTGCCTGCTGCTGCTGCTGCGCGGGGACGCGACCCATGGCTACAACCTGCTGGAAGGCCTGGGGCAGTTCGGCTTCGTTGCGGGTTCGGTCGACGCCAGCGTGGTGTATCGCATCCTGCGCGAAATGGAGGAGGCCGGCTGGGTGAGCTCGCAGTGGGACACGACCGGCTCCGGACCACCGCGGCGCGTGTACACCGTGACCGCGGACGGCGAGGAATACCTGGCCGCATGGATCAATGACCTGCGCAGCACGCGCGATGAGATCGATCAATTCATCAATGCCTATACTACACAATCAGGAGACAGATGACATGCGTATCGCAGTTTCTACCGAGACAAATGCCGGCCTGGACGCGCCGGTCGCCGGCCACTTTGGGCGCTGCCCGTTCTTCACCTTGATCGACCTGGAAGGGGACCAGGTCCAGGCGGTCCAGGTGGTCGCGAACCCCTTCTTTCCCGTACACGAGCCCGGCCAGGTGCCGGCTTTCGTACACAGCCAGGGAGCTAACGTCATGTTGACGGGCGGCATGGGCGCCCGCGCGGTGGCATTCTTCGAGCAGTACGGCATCCGGCCGGTGACAGGCGCGGCGGGTACGGTCCGCCAGGCGTTGGAGTGCTTCCAGGGCGGCGAGCTGAGCGGTTGGGCGCCGTGCAGCGAGAGTGTGGCACACGGCCATGGCCATGATCACGGCCACGACCACGGCGATGGCCAACAGGGGCATGCGGAGGGCAAGTAGGCGCGATGGGCGATTCGCACAAGATCGTCATCATCGGTGGGGTGGCCTGCGGCTGCAAAGCAGCGGCCAGGGCCCGCCGGCTGGATCCACAGGCGGATATCACGATCGTCGAGCAGGGCAGCGTCCTGTCCTATGCAGGCTGTGGGTTACCGTATTATATCCAGGGCAAGATCAATGAGCTGCGCGACCTGACGTCGACACCCGTCGGCGTGCCGCGCAATCCCAACTTCTTTCGTTCCGTAAAAGGCATCCGTGCCCTGCTCAATACCCGTGCCACGCAGATCGATCGCGCGGCCAAGACCGTGGAGATCGTCCAGCTCGATACGGGCGTTAAGGAGACGCTGCCCTATGACAAGCTGGTGCTCGCCATGGGCGGTCGTTCGGTCATGCTGCCCATCGAGGGTACGCGCCTGGATTACGTCTTCATGCTGCGCGAGCTCCGCAACGCATCTGCCATTCGCGATGCAGTGACCGCGGGGGCCATCGAGAAAGTGGTCATCGTCGGCGGTGGCTTGATCGGATTGGAAATGTCCGAGGCCTTGCACACGCGCGGCCTGGACGTCACGGTCGTTGAGCTGCTTCCGCACGTGCTGCTCGGCCTGTTGGATGTCGAGATGGCGGTCCTGCTGGAAGAGTACCTGACCGGCCAGGGCATCCATCTTGTCCTCGGCGAAAAGGTGGTCGCGCTGCAGGGCGATTCGGGCAGCGTCGAGCGGGTCGTCACGGATCAGCGCACCCTCGAAGCCCAGATGGTCCTGATTGCCGTGGGTGTGCGGCCCAACGCGCAGCTGGCCATCGATGCCGGCCTCGACGTCGGTCCGCATGGTGGCATCATGGTGAACGACCGCATGCAGACCAGCGATCCGGACGTCTATGCCGGCGGCGACTGCGTCGAAAGCCAGCACCTGATCACCGGCGACCTGGTCTATGTTCCCTTGGGATCGACCGCCAACAAACACGGCCGCGTGATCGGAACCAACCTGGCGGGCGGCTCGGATCGTTTCCCCGGCATCCTGGGTACGGCTATCGTGAAGGTGTTCGGTTATACGGTGGCGCGCGCCGGCCTGACCGAGCAGCAGGCTCGCGATAAGGGCTACGAAGTCGCTTCTTGCGTGGTGCCCGGCGCGGACCGGCCCCACTACTATCCCGGTTCGAAGCCGATCATCCTCAAGCTCATCGCAGATGCCAAGACCCGTAAGGTGTTGGGCTGCCAGATCATCGGGCCAGGTGAGGCTGCCAAGCGTGTCGACGTACTGGCGACTGCCATGAGCCTGGGCGCTACGGTTGACCAGGTTGCTAATCTTGACCTGGCATACGCGCCGCCCTATTCGGAAGCCCTGGACAATGTCATCATGGCAGCCAATGTCCTGCGCAACGTCATAGATGGCGTTGCCACCAAGGTTTCCGCAGCCGAGGTCAAGGCCCGCATGGATGGCGGTGAGGATTTCCTGCTGCTGGATGTCCGTTCGCCACAAGAGTATGAAGCCGTGCACATCGAAAATCCCCGCGTGAAACTGGTTCCGCTGGGCAAGCTGCGCGGCAGCCTTGCATCGCTGCCGAAGGACAAACCCATCGTCACCTTCTGCAAGGTGAGCCTGCGTGGCTATGAAGCTCAGCGTATCCTCAGCGGCGCGGGCTTCACCGATGTGAGTTTCATGGAAGGCGGTGTCACGACCTGGCCCTATGGGCTGAAAAAGGCCGCCCAGTAGCCGGCGTACGATGCCTGCAACGCGTAAGGAATGATGGAATGAACGAAGACAAGAACGGTCCGGGCTCGGCGTCCGTGTCTCAAAGCGGTGAGACCCCTTCTGAACAGGATCTGCTCCGGGCCCTGGCCCACGTGATCGATCCGGAGCTGCGACGCAGCATCGTCGATCTGGGCATGGTGCGTGATCTGCAGGTTGCTGATGGCAAGGTGAGTTTTTCCCTGGCATTGACCACGCTGGCCTGTCCTTTGCGGGACCAGATGATGACAGCCGCCCGGCAGGCCCTTCTGGCAGTGAACGGCGTCCGGGAAGTGGACATTGCGCTGGCCGAAATGACCGCGCAGGAAAAATCGGCGCTTCACGGCGGCGAGGCAACCGAGGGGCTCGCAGAGAAGCTCAACCACGTCAAACATGTCATCGCTGTCATGAGTGGCAAAGGTGGTGTGGGCAAGTCGCTGGTCGCGGGACTCCTGGCGGTCTCGCTGCGCCGGATGGGGCACCAGGTCGGCGTGTTGGACGCGGACATCACCGGCCCGAGCATCCCGAAGATGTTCTTCCCGAATGGCGCGCGCCCCGGCTCCAGCCCGCTTGCGATCCTGCCTGCAGAAACGCGCACCGGCATCAGGGTGATGTCGATCAACCTGCTGCTCGAGAGCGAGGATCAGGCCGTGATCTGGCGCGGCCCGCTCATCAGCGGAGCGATCCGCCAGTTCTGGACCGACGTGTTGTGGGGCGAGCTCGACTACCTGATCGTGGACCTGCCGCCCGGCACTTCGGATGCTTCGCTCACCGTGCTCCAGGCGCTGCCGATGAGCGGGGTGGTGCTGGTGACCTCGCCGCAGGACCTGTCCCGGATGGTGGTGCGCAAGGCTGCGCAGATGGTCGCGCAGGTGCAGGTGCCGCTGCTGGGGCTGGTGGAGAACATGAGTTACTTCGTTTGCCCGGACACGGGCAAACAACACGAAATCTTCGGCCATAGCCAGGCCGAGCAGATGGCTGATTGGCTAGGCGTGCCGCTGCTGGGCCGGCTGCCCATCGATCCCAAGATTGCCACGTTGTGCGACCAGGGCCAGATCGAGTACTACCTGGGCGACGCATTTCAACCCGTTGCAGAGCAGCTCGTGGACCTGACCCCAGGCGCCGCCAAGCCGCTGCAATCGCGGTCCTGAGAGCCTGAGCAAGGGAGATTAAACCATCATGAAACTTGTCATTACAGCGTCAGCGCCGGACATCGAGGCGGCAGTTGATCCGCGCTTCGGTCGTGGCGCTAATTTTATCGTCGTAGATTCCGAGACCCTTCAGTGGGAGGCGCACGAGAACCAGGCAGTCAACGCGTCCGGCGGCGCGGGTTCCCAGGCGGCCCAGTTTGTCGCTCAGCAGGGTGCGGAAGCGGTCATCAGCGGTGACTTTGGGCCGAACGCCTACATTGCCCTGGCAGCCGCGGAGATCAAGATGTACCTGTTGGGATCAAGCACGACCGTTCGGGACGCCGTTGCCAACCTGGCCGCGGGTAAGCTGACGCAGGTTCAAGCGCCGACCGGGCCTGGCCATCACGGCGGCCGCCACGCTTAGTCGCTGACAGAATGAGATCGCGTGGCATTCTCAGGGATGCCGCGCGATCTTGTGCTGAACTGGGTTCTGCTCTTTAGATTGTTACGAGACATGCTTATGAAGATCGTCGTCGCCAGCGGCAAGGGTGGAACAGGCAAGACTACCGTGGCCACCAGCCTGGCGCTCAGCCTGGCCGTGCAAGAGCCCGGCCAACCGGTTTCCCGTCCACCAGCTTACCTGGACTGCGATGTTGAAGGTCCGAACGCCCACCTGTTTCTGGCGCCAACTTTTGAGCGGCGCCAGGACGTGGAGATTCTGATCCCGCGGGTTGACGAGACAAAGTGCACGGCCTGCGGCAAGTGCGCCGAGGTCTGCCAGTATCACGCAATTGTCGTGTTGGGCAAGAAGACCCTCGTTTTTCCGCAACTGTGTCACGGCTGCGGCAGCTGCACCCTG
Organism: uncultured Anaerolineales bacterium; assembly: GCA_964387985.1. Classification (GTDB taxonomy): domain Bacteria; phylum Chloroflexota; class Anaerolineae; order CG2-30-64-16; family CG2-30-64-16; genus JALOOB01. Next base: position 21,024 of record CAYLZG010000042.1, read on the forward strand.
GTCTGTCCTGAAGGAGCGATCACCGAAGAGCCGCATGCGATCGGCGTGCTCGAGGCAGGCCCCGCGACACGCGGCATTTCCTTCGCGCGCGGGGTGTTGGATGTGGGCGAACCGATGGCCACGCCTGCAATCCGGCAGCTCAAGCGATGGGCGGCCCCGGAGGACGGCAGCCTGGTCATCCTCGATGCGCCGCCCGGCACCTCGTGTCCGGTGGTCGAAACCATCCGCGGCGCGGACTACCTGCTTCTGGTCACCGAGCCTACGCCGTTCGGTCTGCACGACCTGCGCCTCGCGGCCGAGGTGGCAGCTGAGCTGGACATGCCCGCAGGGGTGATCATCAACCGGGATGGGATTGGGGACGCCCAAGTAGACGCGTTTTGCGACGATGCAGGGCTTCCGATCCTCATGCGCATCCCGTTCGACCGCGCCATCGCCGAAGGGATCGCCAGAGGCCGTACGTTGGTGGAGATCCGTCCTGAATATGCACCGCGTTTCAGGGCAATGTTCCAACAGATCTGCAGACAGGTCGATTCATTTCTGAGAGCCGGAGAATGAAGCAACTGGTGATTTTGAGCGGCAAGGGCGGTACGGGTAAAACCAGTGTCGCGGCTGCTTTCGCGCACCTTGCGGCCCAGGGAGAGACTCCCGTGGCTGCGGTGTTGGCCGATGCGGATGTGGATGCCGCCAACCTGGAGTTGGTGCTGGACCCGCAACCCCTGGAAAAGCACGAGTTCATCGGCGGCGCGGTGGCTGTGATCGACGAGGCGCGCTGCGAGGGTTGTGGAACCTGCTACGATGTCTGCCGGTTCGATGCTGTGCTGCCGCCCGTGGATGGCCGCGTGGTCTACACGGTCGATCCCATCGCCTGCGAGGGCTGCGCAGCGTGCGTCTACCAGTGTCCGGAGGAGGCCATCGAGATGGTCCCGCAGCTGGCCGGCCACTGGTTCCGTTCTGAGAGCCGGTATGGACCACTGTTTCACGCTGCGTTGCTGCCTGCGCAGGAGAACTCCGGCAAGCTGGTGACCCTTGTCAGGCAGCAGGCACGGTTGCTCGCGTTGGACGAAGGCCACGAAGCAGTGCTCGTGGATGGGCCGCCGGGCATCGGTTGCCCGGTCATTTCGGCCGTATCGGGAGCTGACCTAGCGCTCATTGTGGCCGAACCAACGGCCGCGGGCATACACGACATGGAGCGAGTGCTTCAGACGACGTCGCACTTCCGCGTTCCGGCGCTGGTGTGCATCAACAAGGCGGACATCTATCCTCAGGGTGCAGATCAGATCGAGAGCTACTGCCGGGGGGCGAAGGTCGAGGTGATCGGCCGCATCCCGTATGACAGGCACGTGACCGACGCCATGGTGCGCGGAGAGCCGGTCACTGCATACAGTCCGGCTGCGCCGGCAGCCCTGGCGCTGGCAGCAGCCTGGAAAATCGTCGCCGCATATCTGGGCACCTCAGCGGCATGAGCGTGGGGCGAGCCAGAGAGGAGGAGCCAGGTGATCAAGGGTGCGGTGGGTAGAATCCTGCACGTTGACCTGACGGCGCGCACTCTTCGAGTCGAGACTCCAACTGAAGACTTCTACCGGACCTATATGGGTGGATCGGCCATGGGCTTGTACTACAGCCTCAAACACATGCCGGTCGGGGCAGATCCTCTGGGCCCGGCTAACGTGTTTTCTCTGATGCTGTCGCCCACGGTGGGGGCGCATATCTCGGGACAGAGTCGCATGGCAACCACTGCCAGGTCCCCCCTCACCGGGGGCATGGGCGACTCCCAAGGTGGCGGTTTCTTCCCCGCGGATATGAAGTTTGCCGGTTTTGACGGCATCGTCGTCTACGGGCAGTCGAGTGTTCCGGTGTATCTGTGGCTCCATGAAGGTCGTGCTGAGATCCGCGATGCCGCTCATCTTTGGGGCAGGACCACGACCGAGGTGGAGGAGATCCTCAGGCGCGAGTTAGGGGATGAACGGATCGAAATAGCGCAGTGCGGTCCGGCCGGAGAGCGACTGGCGCGGCTTGCCGCCATCATGAACATGGCCAACCGTGCAAATGGCCGAACTGGCCTCGGTGCGGTGATGGGCGCCAAGCGCCTCAAGGCAGTCGTGGTGCGCGGCCGGCCCAGGCGGATCGCGGTCGCTGACGCCGAGCGAGTGAAGGAACTGGCCAGGAGCGGCGTCCAGGCGCTTCGCGAAAATCCCGACGTCTGGGCATTCCACGAGTACAGCACGGCCAGTGTTGTCCGGAATCAGCAGCGCCGAGGCACGCTGCCGCACCGCAACTACAGCGAGGGACAGTTTTATTATTTTGATGCCCTGTCGGGCGAGCGCATGGCTGCAACCATCATGAATCAGCGCCATACGTGCTTCGCTTGCGCCGTGAGCTGCAAACCCGTCGTGGCAACGACCTGGAACGGGCATCCGGTGGGACCGCAGCACGGTGGGCCGGAGTACGAGACGTCGGCTATGCTGGGCTCCTCGTGCGGGATCAGCGACCTCAACGCCATCTCCTATGCAAACAAGGTATGCAACGAGCAGGGCCTGGACACCATCGGCGCCGGCGCGACGATTGCCTGGGCCATGGAGTGCTTTTCCAGGGGCATCCTGACGGTTGATGAGGTCGGCTATCCTCTGCACTTCGGCGATGCCGCAGCCATGGTGCGCACCGTAGAGCTGATCGCCGAGCGCAAGGGGTTTGGAGATGTGCTGGCCGATGGCTCGGGCCGGGCAGCGGATCGTCTTGGCAAGGGACACGAATTCCTGACGACCGTGAAACATGCCGAGATGCCGGCGCACATGCCTCACGCAAATGCCAGCCTCAGGGTGATTTATGCAGTTTCACCGTTCGGGCCGGATCACCAGTCCTCCGAGTTTGATTTTAGGATCGAGGAAGGTGCCTCCGACCTTTATCTCAGGCGGCTGAAGCTGTTGGGCTTCGACCACAGCCTGGCACGCGGCTCGCTGGACGAAGAGAAGGTGCGCTTCGCGCTTCAGACCCAGTACTTCTATTCGTTTCTCGACTCGGCAGTTCTGTGCCAGTTCGTATATGGTCCGGCCTGGGCGCTTTACGGGCCCGAGGAAACCGTGCAGGTCGTGCGCGCGGTCACCGGCTGGCAGGACTTCAACTTGTCGGAACTGCTCACTATCGGGGCGCGAAGGCTCAATATGATGCGGCTGCTCAACCAGCGGCTCGGCTTCGATCGAAAGGCCGATCGTCTGCCGCCCAAGGCCTTCCGCCCGTTGCAGGGCACGGGCCCAACGGCTGGCACCGTCATCTCGCAGGCCCAGGTGGACGCAGCCCAGGACACGTACTACCGTCTCGCGGGCTGGGATGTCGCCACCGGCAACCCTACTTCCCAGCGGTTGCGGGAGCTGGGCCTGGGGTGGTCGGTATGATACAGGAGAGATGCTCATGACCGACCCTGAGAAGCTCCGCACGCTCCTTCTGGAGCGGTTGGCGCGCGTGATTGATCCCGAGACGGGGGTGGATGTGGTGCGAATGCGCCTGATCGAGAACCTTCGGGTCGATGAGCAAGGCCGAGCCAGCTATGTCTTCCGCCCTTCGTCATCCCTATGTCCCCTGGCGGTGCCGCTGGCTCTCGAAATTCGTCGTGCCGTGCAGGAGACTCCGGGCGTGACTGGACAGGCCATGCGGGTGGAGGGATATGTGGGCAGCGACGAACTGAATGCGCTGCTCGATGAATTGGCCGACGATGTGTCCAGCAGCTGACTTTCGAGTTGTGCTGGTAAAATAGTACATCGGGCTATTGAGTTGAAAGGCATTGCTCTTTATGGATAATGAGAAGACCGATCTCCACGAGGAGACCCCTGGCCGCGAGACGGCCGGCCCGGAGGGTTGGTCGGGCGGTGGGGCTGGCCAGACCGTCATCGAGTTGCAGCCACCGCGTTTCTCCGCCAAGGCTATCCAACATGGCCGCCATCCGACTCATGCCGGCCGCATGGAGAACCCTGACGCACAAGCCAGCAAAGTCGGCTGGTGCGGAGAGGTGATGGAGATGTACTTCCGGCTCGACGGGAACCGGATCGCAGAGGCCAGCTTCTGGGCAGATGGTTGCCTCTCGACCATGGCGTGTGGCGACATGCTGACGACATTGGTCCAGGGGAAGACGCTGGAAGAGGCTGCTGGAGTCACGGCCCAGGAACTCATCGCCGCGCTGGATGGCCTTCCGTTCAGCAGTCACCACTGCGCGGAACTGTCGGTTGAGACGCTGCAGGAAGCTCTTGCCGGCAGGCTGGCGGGCTGAGTGCCAGGCGCGGCGCCCGGCTGGAAACAGCGGTTCCACAACTGCTTTGATAGGTCGAGAGATATGAAGCTGACTTGTCTGGTTGATAACGCGGTGCAGCGCAGTTCGGGCTGCTGGGGCGAGCACGGGCTGGCCTACCTGATCGAGACGACCGGCCGCCGCGTCCTCTTCGATACGGGTCAGAGCGGGGCGGTGCTGGCCCACAACCTCGAGCTGCTCGGGATCGATCCGGGCGTCATCGACGCGCTCGCCATCAGCCACGCCCACTACGACCACACGGGCGGCCTGCCGGCCTTGTTGGACCGGCTGCGCCCGGGCATCCCGCTTTATGCCAGCGCCGATCTGTTCCGCGAGCGATTCAGCCAGCATGAGGGCGCGACCAGGAGCATCGGCCTGTCGTTGAGCCGGGAAGAGCTGGCCGGTCGCGTGACGCTTAAGCTGAGCGCGATGCCCCAGGAAGTCGTGCCCGGCGTGTGGACAACGGGCGACATCGTGGACCGGCCCGAGTTCGAAGGCAGGAGCAGCGGCCATCTGATGGCTGCGAACGGTGGGTTGACTGCGGACGCTTACCGGGACGACATGTCGTTGGTCCTGGCCGACGGCGATCGCCTGGCGCTGCTGTGCGGCTGCTGCCATGCCGGCCTGCTCAACACGCTGGCGCACGTGGCGCGGACCTTCGCCAAGCCGGTCACCTTGATAGCGGGCGGACTCCATCTCGCCGGCGTCGGCGCCGCAGAAATGGACCGCACCATCGCTGCGTTGGCCGCCATGCCGGCGCTGCAACGCGTATATCCCGGCCATTGCACGGGCGAGGCTGCTTTTCTGGCCCTGGCGCAGGGATTGGGAGCTGGCATCGTGCGTTCCGGCCCGGCCGGCGCCATCATCGAATTCGGAGGGTAATTGATGCATCGCGGCTCACAGGTTCAGGCTTTGCTTGTAGCCATGGTGGCGATTTTGTTTCTGGTGGCGCCGGGCGGCGCCCATGCGGATGATCCGGTGGTGCGTGCCGTGCTCTTCTACTCACCAAGCTGCGGTCACTGCCACAAGGTGATTACGGAAGATTTTCCGCCGCTGTTCGAGAAGTACGGCGACAAGCTGCAGGTCGTTGGCGTCAACACCGCTGACGCGGGCGGGAGCGTTCTTTTCGACGCAGCGGCGGATATGTGCGGCATCCCCCCGGAGAACCGCGGCGTGCCGCTGCTGGTGGTGGGGGTTGAATGCCTGGTCGGCTCGGCCGATATCCCCAACCAGTTTCCGGGCCTGGTCGAGCAGTACCTGGCCGCGGGCGGGATCGATTGGCCCCAAATCCCGGGCCTGCGGGAAGCCTTAACGCCAGCCAGGACGCCGGAGCCAACGGCCGCAGGGGCTGCGGCGGAAGCGTCGCCCCCGCCAGACCCTGGTCCAACCGGCGCGGCTCCCAGCGCTTCCCCTACCACTATGGCGGATGCGATGGCAGCTGCTGCCGAAACGTCCGCACAAGGGACTCCGGCGGCGCCGTCCGGCATCGCGTTGGTCGGTGACGTTTCGAGTGAGGGGGTCGTCGCCCGTTTCAACCGCGATCCGATCGGGAACGGGCTGTCGGTCATCGTCCTGGTCGGGATGATCGCTGCGATGGGTTGGGCCATTGCCCGGCGTCCGTGGCGCGCCATCACCGAACGTTCATCTGCGTCTCGTTCATTGGATTACCGGCCGGCAGCCGGTCCAGCGGATTGGGCGGTGCCTCTATTGAGTCTCATCGGCCTGGGCGTGGCGGGCTACCTGGCCTATGTGGAGACCCAACAGGTGCAGGCCATCTGCGGTCCGGTCGGGGACTGCAACTCGGTTCAGCAAAGCGAGTATGCGCGGCTGTTCGGCCTGCTCCCCATCGGTGTGGTTGGGGTGCTTGGCTACCTGGCTATCCTGGCCGCCTGGCTCATCAGTCGCTTTAGCTCCGGGAGCATCGGGCGGTGGGCGAGAGTTGCGATGTGGGCAATGATCGTCATCGGCGCCCTGTTTTCCATCTACCTGACCTTCCTGGAGCCGTTTGTCATCGGCGCCACCTGTGCCTGGTGCCTGTCATCTGCAGTGATCATGACACTGCTGCTGCTTCTCACCTCAG
>CAYLZG010000043.1:0-6421 GCA_964387985.1 uncultured Anaerolineales bacterium
ATCAGAAAGAGGCTGCCGATCAGCGTTCTGGTAAAGACAATCTCATAGCTGCTGAGCGAGATGTGGCTCGCAACGATGCCATTGGAGCCAAACAGAAGCAATGCGGCTATGTACTTGGAATAGGCCCTCTTCATCGCAACCGTCACTCGGCCACGGAGTTTTGCATTTGAATCACAGTGGGAACGTGCTGTGCGTAGGTCAGGAAGTCATCGACGATTTGTGTTGTTTTGACCTTCATGTAGCCGGTTGTGGTCCCATCGCTGCATCCATACCACTCTTCCGAAAACACATCCCTGTCGAGAACAACCTGCACAAGATTGTCCTTGTCCATCAGGACGCCAAACACCGTCGCAGCGCCGATCTTTACGCCCAAAATACGTTCCATCAACTCCGCAGGCGCAAAGGACACGCGGGAAATGCCGAGTGCGCTGCTGAAGTCTTTGGAGTCGAATGGCTTGTCAGCGGTAGTCACGAACAGATAGAACGCCGTCTTTTGCCTGTTGCAGAGGAACAGCGTCTTCACCATCTTCATGTCCAGTTTGCAATCGATCTCGATGCAGTCCTCCATCGAAACGGCTTCGTCCGTATCGACGCGCGCAAACGGAATTTGCAGCTTTGCCAGCGCCTCGTAAGTCATTTCTTGCAGTGGCGACTTGTAGCTGTCCGGCGCCGCTTGCATGACATCGCTCACGAAAAACATCACGGTGTACCTCTTCGCTTCCGAGCTTGACTTTCCAGCATCACACTATATCATATCCCCACATATCATAATACCGAATGTTTCTCATATTATGCATGATGAAATCAGATATTATAGCTGAGCCCATCAGAGGTTCGCCTGCATGAACATCCAGAAGTACCTGGCCTTTGTCAAGACGGTGGAATGCGGGAGCTTCACTAAGGCGGCCCAAGCCTTGAACTACACGCAGTCCGGCGTCAGCCGGATGATCCACGATCTGGAGACGGACTGGGGCGTTGCTTTGCTTGAACGAGGACGCGCCGGCGTCAGTTTGACCTCGGATGGCCTGAAGTTGCTGCCCCAGCTAAAGCGTATCTGCAACGAACATGAGGTTCTGATGATGCAGGTCCAGGACCTACACGATTTGCAGTCCGGGCTGATCCGCATCGGGACATTTTCCAGCGTGGCAACCCATTGGATTCCCAATATGGTCAAGGTTTTTCGGAAGGACTACCCGAAGATTGAGTTTGAGCTGCTGCTGGGCGACTACACGGAGATTGAAAGCTGGATCCTGGAGGGACGTGTTGACCTGGGATTTGTGCGGCTTCCGGCGAGAACAGAGCTCGAAACCATCTTTGTGGAGCAGGATCGTTTGCTGGTAGTGCTTCCGCAAGATCATCCGCTTGCTGATTGCGAGAAGTTTCCTATCGACGAGCTATTGAACAGTCCGTTCATGCTGTTGGAAAAAGGCGCCAAGGCCGAAATCTCCGAGATCTTCGAGAAACACCAGATTTCGCCGCATGTTCAGTTTACCACCTGGGATGACTACGCCATCATGTCCATGGTGGAAAACGGGTTTGGCATCAGCATATTGCCTGAGCTGATTCTGCAGCGCACACCTTATCGAATCCTGGCGAAAGAGCTTGAAGTTCCTGCTGTCAGGAGGATCGGTATCGCCATCAGAGAACAGAAGTCGCTGCCCCTTGCAGTCAAGCGATTCCTGGAGTATCTGCGATATCGAAAGGGAATTCATCCTTCTGCAGCGTAGATCCGCTCCGTGCTCACATTCGAGCCACGTGCTCCGCCATAGCCTCGAGAATGAGGAACGTCGACAACGCGCCAGGATCGACGTGCCCTCGGGCGCGCTCCGCCAGCGGTCGCGCCTTGCCAGTTGCGGCAAGCATATCCCGCGTCGCCTCCATGCCCTCCTGGCCGGCTCGGGCGGCGCCGGCCAGCACGACATCCACGCCCGTGTGCCAGTTGCCAGGCCTTGCGCGGCCGTCGCCATCCGGCGCGATGATCTGCAGCGGGGCCTCACTAACTGGGACACGCGTCCAGGGTTTGCGGCCAGACGGGATAATACATCAACCACTGCTCGGGCGCCTGGCGAATGAAACCGGCCATGGCCTCCAGCACGGCTTCCGCATTCGATCGGATGGAAGTCACGCTCCCGTCTTCGGAACGCAGCGCGATCGGCTCACCCAGCTTCAGCCGGTATTGGCCAGCCGGCTCCATGGTGACCGCGGCCGGAATCACCGGCACCTTTGCGTCAAGCGCCATGCGGATATGCCCAGCGGGCAGGTGGCAGCTGAGACCGAAGAATGTCAACTCTCGCGTCTTGCCCTCCACGGGCCGGTCGATCCCGGTGATGACGAGGCCGCCCTCTTTGAGGCGCGACATCGCCCTTCGCGTGCTGTCCTCACTCACGGGGGTGATCTCGAGGCCAGGCATCTCGCGGATGCGGTTCTGCGCCCGGTAGCCTCCGGCAGGTTGCGCGAGGGTCAATACCTGTGCCTGCAGGCCGCGATAGGCGTGGGCGATGAAGGTGACGTCGAAATTGCTCAGGTGGGGGATGACAACCAGTGCGCCGCCCCACCTGCCGCGACTGCGCTCGATCAGCGCGCTGACCTGGTCGGACAGGGGCGCAAGCTCCAATAACCCTGCGGGATTACGACGATAGTGATAGAGATCGAAGAGGCAGTGCGCCTGATGGCGCAAGACCGCCAGGGCAGACAGGTCAAGCTCGCGGCCGGTCAGGCGCTGGCCGGTGATCACCCATTGGTTAGCGCGCAGGGCGCGCACCCACGCGAGCCTTCTGCGCCCGGCGACGCGGTCGGCAATCAGGCGGCTGGCCAGGTAGCCGACCCGCGGGCCCACGAACCGAGCCGCCATCAGACCCAGCCCCACAACCAGACCGCTGTTCAGTACTTCTTGCAGGTTCAATGAAATGAGTGTACCTCATCTGACTCGCACCTACAAAAAGAGCGGGACAGGGTGTAGGCGCCGCGCGCGGGCACTACTTGGCGGGATGCTTCACAGCCAACGAGCAGTTCTTTGCCGCAAGAGCCGCCTGGACCTCCCGTCTCGGATGGCTCTCTGACAGCCGAGAGTTCATCTGCACCATCACGCCCGCTTCCAGGGCTCGAAGTGCTCCAGATCAGGGACGTAATTGCAGTAAAGATTTCGTCTTATCAGTTCGCTTCATCCCTTCTTATACAAGCAGTATCTCTCTCAATCAAGTTGTCAGACCGCGCCAGCTTTGAGCGGGGGTAAGTCTTCCTCAAGGTTTGCCACAAAATGCCCACATCTACGCCGAAGTACTCGTGGATAAGCAGCTTGCGCAGGCTCTTCATGTAATGCCAGGGCGCTTCCGGCCCCGGATCCGCGATCGCATCCGACAGACTCGCAGTGGCCTCGCCGGTGATCTCCAGGTTGCGTTCCACAGCATTGACCGTTTTGCGATCCGTACGAAGAGTGGCGTATTCAAGCCCTCGCAACATAGAGCTCGATGCTACTCAGGGCCTCCAGGATGTCCTCAATCTGTGAGCTTTCTTAGTTTGGCGATCTCAGCTATAATCTCCACCATTGCGAGTTGCGGAACTCAGGAGAAACAGCGACATGGCGGCGCCTACACAACCTTCAGCACCGATCCGTTTCTGGCAAACCAAGCTGTACCGGCCGCGACTCGGCGCGGGGTTGCTCCGCCGGCCCCGGTTGGAGAACCGGCTGGAGTGTGGCCTGGACCGCGACCTGGTCCTGGTTTCAGCACCTGCCGGTTTTGGCAAGACGACCCTGGTTGCCCAATGGCTGGAGGCATGTGGCGGTCCGGCCGCCTGGCTGTCGCTGCACGAGGACGACGCCAACCTTGCCACATTCCTTCACTATCTGATTGCCGCCATCCGTACTGTGCATGCTGATGCCTGCCCCACGACGTGGGCGATGCTGGAAGCATTGCAAGAGCCCCCGACAGAGGAACTGGCACTCAGCCTGGTCAACGAACTCTGCAATGTTTCACCGGACTTTCTGCTGGTACTGGACGATTACCACCGTGTCAAGAGCCAGCCCGTGCACAAGCTCATCGAGACTCTGGTGCAGCACATGCCCCCTTCCCTGCACCTCGTCCTGGCCACCCGCGCTGACCCCCCCTTGCCCCTGGCGACGCTACGTGCCGGACAAAAGATGTTGGAGTTGCGGGCCAGTGATCTGCGGTTTACGCCGGACGAGGCCGAGGCTTATTTTGAGCAGATCGCCGGGCTCCAGGCGGACCCCGCCCTGTTGACCGCCCTGGCACAACGCACCGAGGGCTGGATTGTCGGCTTACGGCTGGCGGCGTTGTACCTGCGCGATGGCGGAGAGCTGGCTGTGCCGGCGAGAAGCTTTGATGGCACCAGCCGCGATGTGATAGAGTACTTGGTGGCCGAGGTTCTATCGCAGCAGCCTGAGGCCTTGCAGGAGATCCTGATACGCTCCTCGATCCTGGAACGCTTCTGCGCTCCTTTGCTCGACGCCTTGATTGACCCTGATCTTGAAACGGGCAGCCATCCACTTGCCGGCAGAGGGATGCAAGCGCTGGAGTGGATGGAGCGGGCCAACCTCTTTCTGGTGCCTCTCGACGACAAAGGGATTTGGTTCCGCTACCATCACCTGTTCCGGGAGCTGTTGCAGCACAGGCTCACTTCCGAGTCGAGTAAGCAATTGATTGCCTCCCTCCATGCCCGGGCGGCCGACTGGTTCGCCGCACGGGGATTCACCGAAGAAACGCTGCGCCACGCCCTGGCCGCGGGCGATGCGCCGAGAGCCGCCCGGCTGGTCGAACAGCAGCGATACACCTTGATGGATGGAGAAGATTGGTACACCCTGTTACGTTGGGTAGACCTGTTGCCTGGGGAGCTAATCAACGACCGTCCAGGCTTACTACTGGCGCGGGCCTGGCAGCAGCAGTGGCGCTGGCAGTACGGGACGATGATTCCTCTTCTGGAGAGGGCCGAAGATCTGCTCTCTCGTGACGCAGAAGCCACAACCGAGGCCGAGCGCCAGATCTTGCGTGGCGAGATTGACACGTTGTGGAGCGCGCTCTGGTTTGCGCGTGGCGATGGACCGCGATGCCTGGAATATGCCCAGCGGGCAGGGGAGCACCTCCCGGCTGCTCTCGTCTATTTACGGGGCTTCTACTTCAGCTACCTGGCGTGGGGCTACCAGATGACAGGCCAGGCGCGGAGGGGCATACACGTCCTGGAAAAAGCGCTGGCGAGCGAGGAGGCCCGGGAGGTCCTCTTCACTTCGCGAATGCTGCTTGGCCTGGCCACCATCTACTATCTATCGGGCGATATTCGCCTGCAGGAGCAGTTGGCGTCAAGACTGCTCAGGCTGGCCCCCGAGAGACAGTTGGCGCTCACCAAGCCCTGGGCCCACTTGATCGCTGGAGTGGCGTGCTATCAGCAAAACAGACTGGATGAGGCGGCGACGCATTTTTCGGCGGTCACGGAACATCCGTACACGGCCAACAGCGCAACAAGCCATGCGTGCATGCTGTGCCTGGCCTTGGTCCACCAGGCCAGGGGGCGCGCCGAGGCAGCCACGCTGGTGGCAGAGGAAAGCCTGGAATTCGCCCTGGAGATTCGCCACCCCCGGCAGATGATCGAGTCGCATGCCTTCCGGGCGCGCCTGGCCTTGCTGCAAGGAGATCTGAAAGCGGCGCAACGCTGGGCGCGAGAAGTGACCGCGGGAGACTTGCCCGCCCGCACGCTATTCCCCGAAGTCCCACGCGTGACACTGGCACGGGTGCTGATTGCCCAGGGGACGAGGGACAGCCTGCAGGGGGCAAGCCAGATCCTGGAAGAAGTGATGGGGATCGCGCGGGATGCACACAGCATCCCGCACATCATCGAGCTGTTGGCCCTTCAAGCGCTGGTTTCCGACGCGCAGGGAAGGAGCCAGGAGGCACTGGACCTGTTGCGACAGTCGCTGGATCTGGCACAACCTGCCGGCTTTGTCCGTGTTTTCGTCGACCTCGGCCCGGCGATGGTCCCCCTCCTCTCCCGCCTTGCCAAGTCGGAAAGCGATCCCATCTACATCAGGCGCATCCTGGCCGCCTTTGCCCCTGCACCACCGCGGCAGGATGGGCAATTGCGCGATCAAACAGCCCAACTGGAGGCGGTCGAGCCTCTGACCAACCGCGAACAGGAGATCCTCGAACTGCTGGCCCGACGGTTGTCTGACAAGGAAGTCGCCCAGGCGCTGCACATCTCGCCCTATACCGTGAGCAAACACACCAGCAACCTATACGGCAAGCTACAAGCAGCCGGACGGAGGCAGGCCGTGAGCAAGGCGAGGGCGTTGGGGATTCTCCCACCCCAATAGGGTTCTCTACCTGCTCCGGCTTTTGATCAGCGCATCCAGCGTGGCCAGTGCATCGTCCAACATGACCGCCATCTGGCCAACGGTGGGCATCTTCTCGATCCC
>CAYLZG010000043.1:6431-18185 GCA_964387985.1 uncultured Anaerolineales bacterium
GGCCGTCTGCGCGTCCTGCAAAGCGGCGGCGTGAAGGTCGGCGACGGCCAGCAGATCGTCAAACTCGGCCTCAAAGGCAGAGACAATTGCCTCCGGATCCGGCACCAGGCCCGCATCGGTGATGACCCCCAGCCGAACCTGGCCTGCATAGCTCAAAATGCTGACGCCCAATGCCAGCCCGCCTGTCTTGGGCACCCAGAAGAGGAGTGCTTCGATTGGGGCGCCGGCCAGGTAGCGACGCTCTTTCGGCCCGACGACGTTGGTCATGATCGCCGTCGCCCTGCCACCCAGCAGGGTGACAAAGCACTGCTTGACAGAGGAGGAGGCCAGCGCCAGCGCCTGTATCGCCAGAAACGTTGCCGGCGCCTGGTAGGACTCTTTGAGACGATCCATCGCGCGCTTGACCGCCCGCAGTCGCCGCGCCGGATCGACCACGGTCACAGGCAGCGGTACAAACACCGTGCCGACGCGGTTGCCCAACGCGAGCGCCGGCTCAGATGTTGACCCTGCGCTCGTATCGATGTGGGCTCCGTTGCCACGCAGACTAACCGGCACCGCGGCATGCAGCGCGATGCCCTCCGCACACTCGCCGCGCCCCTCGAGGTAGCGGCGCAGGGCGCCGCTTACGGCGGCAAGGAGTGTGTCGTTGACCGTGCCGCCCAGGCTCCGGCCGATCGCCTTCACCTGTTCGAGGGGTATGGGATCGGACCACGCGAGCTGCTTTGCGAGGCCCACCCGGCCTTTGAATGCCGTTGGAGAGTCGGGGGGCTCCAGCACCAGGTCCCCCATGGTCGACGCCACACGCCAGCCGGACCCTATGGCACGGACAAAATGCGACGGGTGGGCCGCCACCGACAGCCCCCTGCGCAGCAGCCAACGAACCGGGCGCCATCGCGGCGTGCCGGAGACGGGGTCGCCCCGCGGGTACAAGGGCTTTGACTTTGCCGCAGGTGACATCGGCGCGGGGTGTGGTTCCGAGTCGGTGATCGACAGGAGCACCCCGACCAACGCGATGCCGTCTGCGATGCTGTGATGGACCCGGCAGATAAGCGCGGCCCCCTGTCCAACGCCGTCGATCAAGTAAAACTCCCAGGGCGGCCTGGAGAGATCGAGCGGGATGCTTGCCAGCTCGCTGACCAGATCCCGCAGCGCGCGCTGCGCTTGTTTGTCCGCCTCGGCGGGAAAAGGGGAGCCGGACAAGGCAATGCGGCGCACGTGGTTGTCGACGTCAAACGCCGGATCGTCCTCCCAGAAGAGTGCAGGCCGGCGACCTCGGATTCGCACCACCCGCTGCCGGAAGCGGCGAACGGGCATCAGCCGGTCGCGGATCACCGCCTTCAGGTCATCCAGCGCCAGCGGCACCGCCAGGATCATGACAGCGTTGATCACCATGAGATTTGTCGGCGTTTCCAGGTCGATCATGGCCGCGTCCATTCCCGAAAGCGGCTCGCGAGCTCTGTTCTTGCCAGGCATCACTGCTACTCCCCTCGCCAGCGTCATATTGTGCCGCCGGCTTGCATCAGTCCACTCGGCCGGGGTCATTGCGCTTCTGCAGGTCCTGCCATCGCAATTGTGCCTGGCCGGGCAGCGCCGGCCACCTCTCGTCGAGACCGCGATGCACCACCAGCGTGCGGGCCAGCTTGTCGTGCCAACCCTGCCGCCGGTCGTCGGCCAAAATCCGCAGGTAGCCCAGAAAGAGGATGCCCGACAGCCAGTAGCCCAGCCAGCGCACGATGGCGGTGCCCGGGCGCAGTGGCCCTCCATCGACCCGGACCACCGCCAGGCCCAGGAATGCCTTGCCCGGGGTCTGGCCGGCAAGCAGCCAGAAGCCGGTATAGTAGACAAGGTTGAGAAGCACGCCCATCGCTCCCACCGCAATAAGGGCCAGTTGCAGGGCCAAATCCTCGGTACCCAGCAGGTTGGCCAGCCGAAAGGATTGAAGTGCGGCGCCAGCGAGGGCCGTCAGGATCGACAGGGCCGCGCTCAAGATCACCTGGTCTATGAGGAAGGCAACGAGGCGGGTCACGAATCCGGCGGGCCGCAGGGTGATGCCCTGGTCAAGCGCCGTCTTACGCACCATTGTCATCTCCTCTGTCCGAGCCGGCATCGAGGATTCCGGGTACCGGAGGCAGCTCCGGCCGGGAGCCGCGGCGCAGCAAGCGCCGCACAATGCCCTCTACCATGTCATCGGCCGATACGGTCAGCTGCCGGGTGTTGCTCACCACCGTGCCGGTCAGGCCGGCACTCTGCTGCCGGACCAGACGCTGCACCGAGACGATCAGCTCCGGATTCTCGATCATGGCCTCAACGACGTCGTCGACGACCTGTTCCACGGTCCTCTGGGCCAGCAGTCTGGAGGTCTGCGCCTCGCGACGGCCTTCGGTGATGGCCTGCTGCCCTTCGAACAGCGCGGTCCACATCAAGCGCTCGACCGGCTGGCGAAAGGGTTGGGCAAGGGGGTTACGCGTGAGAAGGTCCACCCCGCCCAGCATCCAGCCTGCCGCCTTCCTCGCCAGGTCGAGCCTGCGACGCATTCTGCGAGCCATCCTTCGTTGGCCGCACAGCAACGTGCCCACGAAGAGATAACTCAGCACATCACCCATCGTCTCGTCGTCAGGAACCGTGCCGGTGTGCGCCTCGATGTCGGCTGCAACGACTGGCCCGAGGGCGCGCAAGCGCGAGAGCAGCTCGTCGCTGCCGGCATAGACCAATCCTACCAGCAGCCGGGCCAGCAATTGTAGATCGCCAGACTCGTTTCCCATTCTCTCTATCTCGGTTTTGTCCGGCACGGTTCTTTCCTCCCTGGCAGGAATCGGGACGGAGCCTATTTCCGTTCGGGCCACATGTCCTGAGCATCGAACGGCGGAATCAGCGCCCAGAAAAGGCTCAAGATCAGCGCCCAGACCAGGACAGCCAGCCCCACAACCCCATAGT
Source organism: uncultured Anaerolineales bacterium (assembly GCA_964387985.1). Classification (GTDB taxonomy): domain Bacteria; phylum Chloroflexota; class Anaerolineae; order CG2-30-64-16; family CG2-30-64-16; genus JALOOB01. Next base: position 9,366 of record CAYLZG010000043.1, read on the forward strand.
CGGCAGGTTTCTGGAGCCAGTCGAGTCTGAGATGCCTTTGCGCTGCCGGGATGGCCGGCAGGAAAAAAGCGGCAATGCCCAGGAAAAGCACCAGTCCGGCCATGCGCCAATCTCGGGTGAGAGCATCTTCTTGTTTGATCACCCGCGACCGCCTCTGACCGCTGTTCCAGGACAGGCGTGGCGGCTTGAGATAAAGCACCAGCAGCAGCCCGGTATAGATCAATGTGTAGGTGACCGCCAGTTGAGCATAGGCGACCCGGCCTGTCTGGCCCAGGAAGTAGAGGTACACCAGGAACGTGACGGCGCTCATGCTCACCGCAGCGGGGGCTACAAATCGAGCCAGCATCCGGCCAAGGCGGGCGCTGGAAACAGCGCCCGCGGTCGCCCAAAGCGAAAGCCCCACCGAAGGGATCGCCACGGTGATGACCGCAATGGCCGTGCCCTGGGCCGCGACGTGGGGAAATCCGAAGCTCAACGCCCGGATGGCGACGATGAGCAACGCCAGGCAAACCACCTCTGTCAGGTTTAGCTTCAGAATATCCAACAGCCCGTGCACAATGGCCTGTCCCCTGTAGAGAACCTGCAGCAGTACTCGTGGAGAGTTGCCCAGCAGGACAATGTCCGCCACTCCCAGTGCCGCCTGGGTACCCGTCTGCCGGGCGATGGCCAGGCTGGCCTGCTGAAGGGCAGGTAAATCGGTGACGCCATCGCCCACCACGGCCACCGACTCGCCACTGTCGCGCAGCGCCTGCACCAATGCCCCGGCCTGCGCGGGCGTGAGCCCGCCAAAGAGGCTGTTTTCCAGAGCAGCGCGCTGCCATTCTGCCGGCGCGAGCTGTTCCAGGGTGCGCCCCGAGATCGTTCCCATGGCCAGGAGCCGCTCCTCATCCTCCTGGCGCAGTCCGGCCTCGCGGAGCATAGCCAGGACCCGATCCGGCTCATCAGAGGCAAAGACCTTGATGCTGACCCCGGCCCGGGCAAAGCCGCGCATGACCTGTACGGCTTCGGGGCGTATGCGCCGGGTATAGCGCAGCTCACACAGCGGGACGAGGTCTGGCGGTATTTGAACGTTGCCTTGGGTGTCGTGGAGCGACCGCAACTCGGGATGGTAAGCAAACAGCAGTACCACTTCCGGGGCCGCCGCCATCTCTTCGGTGGCCTCTTCCTCTTGGCGCCGTGTGCCGCGGATTGTCTGGCGGATCCGATGTGCCCAGCGCCGGGGAAGGGGCTCCCGGGCCTCGGCGGTTTCGGGGGTCTGTACGCCATCCACCTGGCCGGCGGCTAACGCTGTTTTCTCGACCCGCTCCTGGGCCGTACGCTTTCGCACGCGCCCCAGCGGCGACACCAGCCGCCGAACCATCCCAGCCGGAGAGCGAGGTTTCCCCTTCCCGGCCTGCTCCCCAGCGGCGACGAGGTGGCTTCCGAGGATTTGGGGTTCGCCCAGGACATAGACGCCCTGCACATCCTGCTCGTCAAAGAGAAAGGCGCTCCAGCCCAACGCCGCCAGGAAGGGCGCTTCTTCGCGGATGGCCCGCCGGTTGCCCTCGAAAGAGTTGGCCAGGATGTGCGTCACCGGGTTCTGCGCAGATGTGCTGCGGGCATAATCGCCCAGGATCTGGCGCAACCGCGATTCGGCCAGGGCATCGGCATCTCCCACATCTGGCCGTGACAGCGGAACCATCTCCACCGATGTGCCGGCCAAGATGCCCACCTCGGCGAAACAGATGACCGTTGCCCCGGCCAGCGACTCGACCGAGCGGGCGCGATGTACCAGGGCGCCGCGCCTGGCCAAGTCGGCCGTGCCCGTCGTGTAGGTGACAATGATCATCAGAAACAATCCGCTTGGCGCGATCCGAAAGATCACCGAGGCTGCGTCGTAAATCATATCCGGCGGGATGCCCAGATCGAGTCGAAAGAAAGTGGCCAGCAACAGGGCAGCCAAGACGGCAAGGAGCACTAGCAAAAGGCGCAGAATGCGATCCACCACGCGCTCCAGCGGGGTCAGCTCCGCGCGCCCCCCCTCACCCCAGCCAGAGGCCTGTGTGCCAGCCATGTGGGAGACGATGAATCGCTCGTCACCCACCTTCTCGGCCACGTACGCTCCCCGGCCTGAGACGCAAAAGGTGCCGGCATACACTTGATCGCCGGTGCCCATCTTATGCAAACCCCATTTGCCGGTCACGGCCGACTCGTCCACGACCATCCGGCCGGGACCGGTCACCCGACCATCCACCAGGAATTGGTCGCCGGGGCCGACAATCAGCACATCGCCTGCCACCACGCGGTTGGGGTCAATGCTCCGCGTTTTAGCATCACGAGTGACGGTGGCCTTGGGCTGCGCCGATAACTGGAAGGCAGCCAGGCGCCGCAGGGCCAGCATCTCCTGACCGACCTTGAGGCCGATGTTCAGGGCCAGAGTCCCCAGGCTCAGCAGGGCGTCCAGCCAGCGCGCAACTAACAACTGAACAATAGCCAGACCGACGAGGTTGAGGTTAAAGATGGTACAGATGTTCCCGTACCAGATCTGCTGCCGCGTGCGGCGGGGTTTCAGGTTGACGGTATTGTCCTGACCCTCTGACCAGCGGGCCGCAGCCTCCTCCTCGGTCAGGCCGGCCGGCATTTCCGGCGGTGCCGGCTGGCCCTCGCGGGGATGCCGGCGCCACCAGCTGGCGACCATGGCCACGACAGCCAAGAGCACGCCCAGGGCCATGCCCGGCCAGAGGAGCGGTTTCCACCGGAAGCCTGTCGTTGCCCTATCCATGTTCGCCCGTATCCAGACTCGAACCGCTACCGCCGGCGGCTGGCCCGCAGAATCAACAGGAACAGGTTGATAAAGTCCAGGTACAGGGTCAGGGCCCCGAGTACGGCCAGCCCAGTGCCAGTCGGATGTTCGCCCGCCCGCGCACCGATCTGCTTGAGCTTTTGGGTATCATGCGCCGTCAGGCCCACAAACAGGGCGATGCCCAGGAACGTCAGCAGCCAGTTGGTGTTGGAAAAGGGGAACAGCCAGCTAAGGAACCAGGCAAGGATCCAGCCCAGGAGCAGCATGAACAGGACGTTGCCGGCCGAGCTCAGGTCGCGCTTGAACAGCAGTCCGAACAGGCTGGTGCCCAGGAAGGTACCGGCCGTGATCCAAAAGACGTGGGCGATCTGTTCCTGGCTATAGACCAGGAAAATGGACGAGATCGTCAGGCCCGTCAGTGCCGAGTAGAAGAGAAAGACCAGTGTGGCGACGGCCGGTTTCAAGCGCATGGCCGCCCCGCTCAGGGCGACGACGATCATGATCTGGATGATGAACAGACCAAAGGCGAACCAGGGGTCGGTGGCGACGCGCAGGAGCAGCCGCACGTTGGTGCTGACCCAGGTAGCGACCAGGGCGGTGACGACCAGGCCCAGGGACATGATCAGGTAAACTTGGGCCAGAAAACGATTGACTCGAATCTCGGCAGCGGGCATAACAGCCGCGGCTTGTGCCATGTTGTTTCCTCCTTCTTTGTAGGCCTCACAGAGTTGCCGGTTAGAACCATTCTTTATGTGGCAGCGGGTTTTCGCTCCCCAAGGGCAATATAGATCCGCTGGACGGCCAGCCTGGTAATCATGAGAGCAATAACAAGGCTCAGGACATGCACAAAGGTCCCAAGTTCCACATGATCACCAAACACCAAGTCCTCCGCTTCAAGGATCAGGAACTTGCTCGAGAAGAGGATGAGCCAGGCAGACATGATTCGAAGGAATTTCGAGAGATTCCCCGGCCAGGCTGCGAAAAAGTGGGCCACCCGGTGCTCAAGTCCCAGAACGATCTCGAGCAGCGCCTTCAGGAGCAGCGCGGTGAGAATCGAAATCGTGAATGAATCGATCACCACCCCGTCCACGTACTCGACAAAAAGGTTCAGGACGACGACATAGATCAGCACATCTTTCGTCCAGGAGAAGAAGATCTGTTGTCGCCGGCTGGGCGCCGACAAAACGGTGGGTTTCTGTTCTGATGACATGCTAAGCTCCAATGGCGCCGCCGCCCGATGTCCAGAAGCAGGTCGCGCGCAAGGCGCCCTGTTGATTGTCAAAAGCCAATGCCACCACTTGGCTCATCTGACCCTCCCCTGGCTCTAGCTACCAGTCCTTTGGCAGGTGCAAGGCACTCAAAACGGGCCCCTTGCTGCGTTGCACCTGCCGTTCCGATCTCCGGGCAAAGGCTGCCCGCAGGTTGTCCTCTTCGTCCTTCGACAGGTTGGAGGCGATGCGCTCGAACTCCATCCCCTGCATCGCGTGGGCCACCTTGTCCACGACAGCCTCATCAGGAGGCTAGCGGTCGATTCGCACACCTTCCAGCACCCGCGCGCCGGAAACGCCGGCGATGTACAGGCTCCCACCCTGGATCTCAAAGCTGCCGGCCGAGACCAGCGCCGCCAGGAAGGCGGTCTCCTGCTCCATCACCTCGGGCTCGCACATGATCGAAGTGCCGAACGGCGGGGTGATGGCCAGGAAGGCGCCCTTCACGGTATAACTCGCCCTGTAGGTGTTGCATCCCGAAGAACCATTGACCTGGCCTTCGGGGCTGAAGAGCAAGGTCAGGCTGGCGCCTGGCAGAGGCACGACCTGGTCGGGCTCCTGGCCAAAGGCAGTGACCGCCCAGCTTGTCCCGGCCAGCGGGTTGGGCTCCGGCGCCTGGGTCACGGTCACCCCTGCCTCCTGAAAGACCATCTGGCCGGCCTGATTGGAGGCCGCAAAGCGATAGCTGTAGGCGCCGGCTTCGTCGAGGCAGTCCTGCTGCTGGCCGCTGAACCCGGCATCGTCGACGATCACCGCGCCATTGCGCAGGATGCGGGTGAAAGACGTGCCGCCGCCCGCACTCCAGTTGATGCCGACGCACTCGCCGGCAGGGATCTGGTTGGGGCTGACCGAAAAGGCCTGGATGACCGGCTGCTCGGGCGCGGGCGTTGGCGCCGGGGTCGCCGTCGCCGGCGCCACCACGTTGACCGTCTGCTGGCCGCGGCTGGCGCCGCCCGGCCCCACAGCCTCGATGGCGTAGGCGGCCGAGCCAACCTGGGCCGGACAGTGTTGCGTGTTGCCCGTCGTCGGCCCCGGCTCCCACAGTGTTTGGCCGTTGGCCGTGACCCGGACCAGGTCGATCTGACCCTCAACCTGCCACCGGACGGTCACGCACTGCCCCAACGTGATCTGGCCCGGCGGATCTACCGTGAAGCGGGTGATGGTGGGCGCCAGCGGCGCGGGCTCGACCAGGATGGTGATGCGCCTTTCGTCCACCGTGTTGTCGCGCTTGATCACCCGCAGAACATAGGTCGTCGTGGCAGCCGGGCATTCGGTGCGCGTCTCCTGGCCCGTGACGCTGCGGTCCTGCCAGCGCTGTCCCTCCTGATAGAAAAAGACAGCTTCGACGTTTTCCACTCTCCAGCGAAAGGTGACGCACTCGCCGGCCCGGATGTTGCTCCGGTCTACGGTAAAGCTGATGCCGGCGACCGGCGTCTGGGTCGGCGCGGGGGTAACGGTAGGCGCCGCGGGAACGGTGATACTCACCCTCAGGCGCTGACCAACGGCCATGCCCTGGCCGTTGACCATGAGCCACACGCCCTGGTAGCTGCCCGCTCTCAACGGTGCGACCAGGTTGACATAGACGTCGTAGATCTCGCCCGGCCGGATCTCGCGGCCCAGGGCGGCCGGCTGGCCGCCCATTCTGTCGCCGCCTGCAAAGACGAGCCGGTAGTCCGCGCTCCAGGCGCAGGTGCCCGTATTCTGGACCCGCCAGCCCTTGCTGAAAGCCTGGCCGGGCTGCACCTCGCCATCCTGCGTCAGGTGCTCGACCAGGGCCATGCCGTCGGTGCACGGCGGCTGAGGGGCGGGCGTGCTGGGAAAACTCGTGGGCGCCGGCGCCGGCGTCGGCAGAACCTGCGGCAGGCCGAGGTAGCGCTGCGCCAGTCCGGCAATGGTGCCGTCGTTGTACATCCCGGTAATCGCCTCGTTCAGCCTGGCCTGAAGCGCAGCCGCCCCCGTGGGCAGGGCCACCGCGTAGTGCTGCCGGCCCTGCCCTTTGGCAATCAGTTTCACGCCTCCCTGCTCCACAAACGCCTGGGCCGCCTGGGCATCCAGGATCGCCAGGTCGACGCGGGCATCTCGCAGGTCGCGAATGAGGTGTTCCGCCTTTTCGTAGGCAAAGAGATTGTCGGGCGACATGCGGCCGGGGTCGATCAGCGTGGTCTGGACCCAATCCTGATAGACGGTATTGAGCTGCACGCCGACCCGGTAGGCCGCCAGGTCACCGGTGGAGCCGATGGCGATGGCCGAATCCTCTTGGGCCAGCACCCCGTCCTCCGCGACCAGGTAGACGTTGCTAAAGTAGAAAAGAGCCTCCCGCTCTGGCGTGCGCGAGATGGCGGCGATGGCGGCGTCAAGCTGGCGCTGGACGAGGGCCGGGCCAAGGCCGTCGAAGGCAAAGTCCTCGTATTCGATGGCTACGCCCAGGCGCCGGCCGATCTCGTCCATGAGGGCGACGTCAAACCCGTCGATCTTACCCTGTCCGACAAAGAAGGCGAAGGGGGGATAATCGGCGGATGTGCCCACGACCATCTTGCCCGCGGCGGCGACGCGGTCCCACGAACCGTCGGCAGCCGGTGATGACTCGGGCATTTCGGCTTGCGGTTGGTAAGGAATAAACGCTACTGCCACCTTGCCCTGAGCATCCAGGAAGCGCAGTTGATCTGCCTCCAGCTTGAAGCTGCTCGCCGATTGCATGGCGCTCAGAAAGAAGGCTTCCTGGTCCATCACGCCCTCGGGGCCTTCGCAGAACATCGTCGTCGCCGCGGCCGGCGCGATGGACAGCGAGTTGCCATTCAGGGTGTAGCCGGCGGTGTAGCGATTGCAGCCCGCCAGGCCACTGACGATGCTCTCCTCAGGGGATGCACCGGCTTCGAACGCGGCCGTCAGTTGCGTATCGGCCAGAGGTGAGGCGAGACTGCCTCCCTGGCCAAGCGCAAAGGACCGCGCCTGCCACCTGGTCCCGGCCAGTGGATCGGCCATCGCTTCTGCGTCGCCCCGATTGGCGAGCCACATAACCGCCAGCACAACGCAGCCGATGATGGCCAGGACCGCCACAGCCCCGATCAGGATTCTGGCGTTTTTCGACATGGTTCCTTCTCCCTTGCGATCCCGAGACGCACATCCAACCGGCACGTTTTGCTCAACGCGATCACAACAGTGCATCCTCGACGGAACCAACGGGCTTGCTGCGCAGATTCGAGACCAGGATGTAGACGCTGATCATCAACACCCAGGCCGGAAAGATCAGGGTCACCCACAAGCTGTAGCTGATGGTCAACAGTAGAACGAGCGCCAGCCCATAAGTCACGAAGGCCAGCCAGCGTGGCATGATGTGGGTGCTGACCGAGATGGTGCCCAGTGAGATCATGAACACGCCCGCCATGCGAATGGCATAGACGTTGCTGATCCGCCACATGATCACCCGGCCGAAGGTGTAGATGCCATTTTCGACGAGTTGCTCCGGTATGATGGCATAGGTGGTCAACAAGCTGCCGGCCAACCCTGCCGACACGAACATCATGGCCAGATACAGCAGGGTTGGCCGCTCGAAAAAAAACGATCTTCAAAATGCCCGATGCGGTCGCGCACCACGCCGATGAACCACAAAAAAGCAATGCCGGCAAAGGGGGCCAGGCTCAAGGCCAAGGCAACCCTGCTGCCCTGCTCCTCCAGCCATCTGCCGCCGTCGGCGGGATCCTCCGGGATCGAGATCCGGATGAGGACGACGGACACGGTCAGCAGCAGGGAAAACAGGATGCCGGCGATGGCAGCGGCCCGGGGCGTTCTGAGTCGCCGGTCGATCAAATGAGGCAATTCATCGTTCATCGTTCATCTCCTAGCGCGGCTTGAACGCCTGCCTGACGCTTGGCCGAAGCAGATAGAGGAGGATGCCCAGCGGAATGGCAATGCCCAGCAGGCCGCACGCGGCGGCAAGGGGCCCGCCCCCCCAGATGCCCAGAATTCCCTCCACGACTGTCAGCGCTACGCCGACCAGCGCCAGGGTCCACGCCCATTTTTTCGTGGTCAGTAGGCCAAATGCGACGACCAGTTGTACGATGGCAGCGATCATGCCCACAATGCCGGACCAGGTGGTCGACATGCCGAACGTCGCCACCCCTTCGGCGCTGAGAACCCCACCTAGCAGGTTGCTCAACCCACCCACGCCCAGCACCAGGCCGCTCCACAGCAGCGAAAGCAGGCCCAGGATGATGTACAGAACGACGATCACAGTGATACCCGCCGGTCTCTTCACTTATCTCCTCCACGGCTACTTTGCGCAGCCTCTCAGCCTGGTCCCCAGGGGCTTGCCCCGGACCGGCATCTCCACGCCGGTGGCCCGCTGTCTCAAACATCCGAGTGCAATACGCTAGAAGCGCACTGCACCCGGATCAGTCCGGCTGTCTAGGCGAACGCGGCGTGCCGGTCCCCGCTCACGACTCGCCGTTGCTTGAACGCCTGCAAGATCTCGGCGATGCCACCAATGATGGCAAACATCCCGACAACCCAGATGAAGGTCAGCATCGTGGATGGGGTAGTCCAGTTCAGAATCAGGATGACGCCGAAGATGATGCTGAGGGCGCCCCAGATACCCATCCCCCAGCCGCCCCCTCGGAAGGCGAGTAGCAGTTGGACGGCGCCGCTGATGAGGCCCTGAATGCCGAGAAACAGGATCAGGAACGCCGGAAGGGCTACGGCACTGGCAATAGGATGGCGCATCACAAAGATGCCCGCCACGATACCGAAGACCCCTGTGAAGAGCTTCCAGCC
>CAYLZG010000043.1:18195-18697 GCA_964387985.1 uncultured Anaerolineales bacterium
AACATGCTGACCAGGACGAAAATGCCCTGGACGAACCAATACAGGCCGAGTACCCAGGCAAAGGCGATGGTCGTCTTTATGGGATTGGCCAGCAACAGGATGCCGACGCTGATGGTTAGGATGCCCCCCATCAGGATCAGCCACCAGGGACTCTGTCGAGTCTCAAAAGTCATTGCATTGTCCATTTTTCTCTCCTCTTCTTCTAGTCAATGCCTACATTTGCAGGTTGCACCCCTCCCTCGAAGAGAGGGGCATGCGCCTGGGCCGCCGGCAAGGGCTGGCGGCGGAGCGCCAGCCAGGCAGCCCCCAGGCCGAAAATGGTGACAGTCACCTCGATGGCGCGGCCCATGATCGGGATGGACCGCAGCGCGACGTACAACACCAACCCCAATAACAGGGGCAGGATCCGATATTCCAGGGAGGAGGGAGCCACCCTCTTCAGGATCAGTTCACCCACCAGCACCGCGACGATGGCCTTGAAGAGGGTGAACTGATCCTGAAG
>CAYLZG010000043.1:18707-27157 GCA_964387985.1 uncultured Anaerolineales bacterium
CACGATCAAGGCAAAGGACGAGGCGACCAGGATCAGGCCCGGATAGCCGATGCCCCACAGCAACAAGGTTAGCTCCCACAGCGTCAGCACACCCAGCCAGATGCCCAACACCAACAGCAGCACGGCCAACAGGATGGCGACGGCCGCGCCGTTGAGGGCGATGGTCAGGGCTACCAGGCCCAGGCCGGCGGCCGGCAGCGGCTGGCGGATTAATCGGTCCGCGGGTCGCCGGATGAGGACGGGACGCAGCCAGAGGACCAGGGCGCCGATCAACAGCAGCACCACCAGGTCGGCCAGGCGCGCCACGAGCCACCCCGGGATGCCCGCGGCCGTCGTGGCGTCCGCTGCGGCCGCCCCGCTCTGCCCCAGGCCTGAAATGGCTGCCATCGCCAGTGCCGGCGGTTTTTCTCCACCGGAGCTGACAAAGAACAAGGCAGCGCCTGGCGCAACAGGGACAGAGGGGGCGGTACCGGGTGCAGGCACATCTACGCCGCCGCCGATCTGCCCGTTGAAGGTCAGCAGCAGAATCATGGCGTTCATCGCCCGCCCGATGTGTGACGAGATGCTGCCCCGGACGCTGGCGGCCACCAGGTCACGCCGGATCCGGGATCCTTTCTGGCTGTCCAGCAACAAGCCGGCAAAGTGCGCGCTGTGCCTGACATCCGCCGTCGATCCCAGTGTCAGGGTGCGAGCCAGGGTGTACACGCTGCCCCCCACCTCACCGTTGACGGTGACGGTGCGAGCCAGCGACACCACGCTACCGGCAACGGGGCCGTTGACGGTAACCGTCGAGCCGACGGCCAGCAGGTCGCCGGTTATTGTGCCGTCGATCACCACATCGGTGCCCCGGATGAGCACGTCATCGTCGATGACTTGCCCGGACGGCACCGTGTCGCCGACGATGGCCCAGCCGGCGCGTGCCGGCACGGCTGCAACCAGCCAGATGACAAGAGCCAGTGCCAGCACTGCAAGCATTTGTGCAGGCACCTGTGTGCCCACGTGTACTCGCACCTGGACGCCGCGCCCAGCCTGCTGGCCGGCTCGATTCTCCTTGACCAGCTCGCTGCTCCTGCCGGCAAAGCCATCCGTTGCAACCACTGCCATGCCCGGCTGGATTGCCTTTGACGGGCGGTCGATACTGATCTCGGTCACCTGTTGCTTCCTTTCACCATCACAAGGCCACCGGCCTTTCGGCGATCGTGTCGATCACCTGCTATGAACGCTTGCTCAGAATGTCACGCAGTTGCTGCTCTGTCTCTGTTGCCAGCGAGGTGTGGTAGACGTGGCCCTTGTAAGGCTTTAGCGCTGCAAGGGCGACGTTGAGACTCGCCTCCCGCACCAGGACAAAGATCGCCGAGCTATCGGGGTTCAACGCTCCCGCCACTTCCTGGACAAACTTTCGATCGACGCCAAGGTCCACCGTCTTGCCCACGACTATCCCCGCGAGGGCCCCGGTGATCAGGCCGGCAAAGGGGAAAAAGACGCTGCCGATCAACAGCCCCAGCACGCCTCCGCCCACAGCCCCTACCTTGACGCCGCGATCCATCTCGTTTTTGACGTGTATCTTGCCTTCTGCGTCCTTGACGACCATGGCAGAATCGTCCAGGCTCAGCAAGCCCTGCTTTTCGATGCTGTGCAAGGTCGCGAGCACGTTCCCCGCCTCCTGCGCATCGTCAAAGGTAAGTACAATCAGGTTCGACATGTTTCCTCCTCGTATCCCTTATCCCGCACCCGCCCCAACGGCGATGGTGCGCGCCACTTCGTCCTTCAGCTCCTGGCGAACGATCTGTGCGCCAAAATCCTCCAGGCTGTCCACGAGTTCACTCACCCACTTGTGCTCGATGACGGCGATGATGGCCGAGCTCCCGGGCTTCATCAGCTCACCCATCTCCTCCAGCTCCTTGTCGCTAAAGCCCAGGTCGATCACCTTCCCGCCCAGCGCGCCGGCGGCTGCCCCCAGGACAATCCCGCCGATGGGGCCGCCGGCCAGAATGCCCAGGATGCCGCCGGCGATCGCGCCAATACCCGCACCGCGCCTGACGCCCTTGATCTCGGCCGTCTCTTTGAGTTTGAGCTCGCCGTCGCCGTTCTTGGTGATCACGGCCGCGTTCCACACGCCGATGAACCTGAGCTTCTCCAGTTCCTGGATTTCGCCAAGCACCTCACCGGCACGGTCCTCTTCCGGAAAGGCTGCCACGACCAGTTCCACCGGATTGCGCATGACTGTTCCACTCCTTTCTGATGGTTGGTAAACTCTTAGCGGTTTCCGAAAAGACGCCTGCGATTGCCATAGGCACCGCCAGCGTTAGCACTGATGTCGATCAGCAGTGCGATTCCGATCCACACCCAGTCAAGGCCCTGAACGCCTTGCCCGGGACTCCAAACGGCGAGATACATCAGCGTGGTCCATGGCAAGAACACAAAGCCAAGAATCGGCAGGATTACGCTGTTGAAGGCGAGATTGAATCGCATCGGGTTGACAAGCCACCACACCACCGTAGCAACTCTGGGACCAAGCAAAAACAGAAGCGTGACCAGGCAGCACATGTTCCCTCCTCACTTCACCTGGATCTCGTGCAGCGGCGCGTGTTTCCGGATATCTCTTTTTCCGCGCCCGGGCTCCACGCACGCCGGGGCGGTGAGTGGCACTCTCCTCGGAACGGAGCTACCGTTGCAGTGGCCTCACCCATTCGATGTCTCCCACAAAGAGCGACCCACTGGGCGTCCGATCGAAAAGCAGTGCGATTTCGCGAATGCCGGCCAGATCGATTCCGCCGAACTCATTCAGCGTCCACCGGATGGTGATCATGGGCACCGGACCGGTGAAAAACTCGCCGGAAAAGTCGTCTTGCTGCACCAAGCCGGCGGGGAATGCCAGGGCCGGCTCACCGGATCGGGTTGACACCGCGGCGCGGTTGCCCGCGCGGTCGGTCAACTGCAGCGTAAAAGCCTGCTCGGCGTGCGCAGAGTTCAGCGGGGACAGCGGGTCGACGGCCGCCCGCAGGCTGAGCGTCGTGTAGCCGCTCAGGTCGCCCTGGCCCGCCGGCAGGGAGAAGCGCCACACCCCACCCGGCCCTGCCCAGGACACCACCACCAGGGCCGGCTGGCCGGGCACCGTCACATTGACCCGACGGCATGGCTCGCTGCCGGGCTGCGTGGCTGGGGTGTAATGACCTTCCGGACAAAAGTGAGCCGTGATGCCCTCTTCTGTCACCGCTCCGCCCACCAGGTTCGTCGCCAGCTCCTCCGCCGTCGCGGGCACCAGCAGCGTCTGCCGGTTCTCTGCGGCTGCCATGGCTGCCACCCGTGCCGGCAACCCATACAACTCGTCCGGTGCAGGGGCCTGCATGTCAAGGCCCAGGCGAGTCGTTGCCTCACTCACCGCCGCCAGATCCTGGCTCCAGATGGTAGTCAGGAAATCGGCAGCATAGTCCACCAGAAAAGCCTGCTGCACCCCTGCTTCCAGGATCGGCTCACAGTCGGGCCGGCCTGCACCGCTTGCACCGCGAAAGGGATCGTCCGGCAGGAGCTGGTTAAAGTAGTTGTGGTTGCCGCGCGCCAGCCAGGCCGACGTCGCCCATTGCGTCTGCTCTGGGGCCAGCCGTGCCGCTTCGTAAAAGTGCTGCCCCTCCTGACTGATGACGTCTCCGTCACAGTTTGGCAGCACGATGGCCATCGGCACCGGGGAACCGCCGGCGGGCTCGAGTGCGGTGGCGGTCGAGGCGAGTAACAGCACACCGGTTGCCGGTCCATAGGGCAGGCTCGCCGCAGCGCCGCCCTCATCGTATAGCTGGCGCGCCAGGCGCAGGCTCTCTTCACCGCCCTGCGAGTGACCCACCAGGGCCAGGCGCCCCACATCGGCCCGGCCGGCCAGCTCCAGGCCAAAGTCGTTAGGGCCACCGGCTGCGGCAGCGGCCAGGGCGCCCAGGTGCAGGTCGACCAACTGCCGCAGCCGCTCGCCCGGTACCGGCTCGCCAAAGCCAAAGGTGTTCTCGGCGTTGATGTTGATCGACAGCGCCACATAGCCCCGTGCAGCCAGCTCGCGCGCCAGGTACGCAAAGCCGCGGTAATTCGGCTGCTCCACCTCGGGGTCGCACGGCCAGCGGTCCACGCCCATCTCGTCTGTAGGACAGCCGTGGTGGTTGCCGTGCAAGATGAGGACGACGGGGTAGGGCCCACCTTCTCCAGCGGGTACGGCGATGAGGCCGTTCAAACGCACCGGCATCGTTCGGAAACGCTCTCCCTCAGGGAACCGCTCCTGGATGACGGTTCCCTCGCCCAGGTCATACTCGACAGCGGCCGGGTCGTCCAGATGAGCGGTCGCTTGCGGCTCGACAGCCAGCGCAGAGGTCGGCGTCGCCCCCTCTGTCGCCTGCACCGGCCCGGACGATGGCGCCGGTATTGGGACACACGCACCCAACACCAGCACGATCGCTGTCAAGGCCAGAAAACCGGAGCCAAGCTCTTTCCTCAACCTTCTGCTCCCAAACCGGCACCTGATGCATTCTGATCTGCTGGTCAGGCAACAGGGCAGCGCTCTGTTACCCAACCCCAGGTTCGTCAGCGGCCAGTTCATTCGATGGGTTTTCTAACCCCATCAGCAGCTTGGCCTTGAGAACGCCGAACTCTTCCTCGCTGATCGCCCCGGCCTGGCGCAGTTCGGCCAGTTTTTGCAGCTCGGCGATCAGCCCCTCGGTGGAGCCGACGTCAGCGGCCGGCGCTGTCGCGACCGGTTCCACTGCCGCCGGTGGTTGTTCCTCCTGCGGTGCAACCACCTGCTGTGCAACCGCCTGTTGCACAGCGGCATCGATCTGGGCCTGCTGTGCGACTGCCTGGTGATGGGCCTGCTGTTTCTTTGATGCGACGACAGAGGTCGTCACCGCCGTCGCCGTGCCGGCAATCACGGCCGTACGTGCAGCGGTTCCAATCAGGCTGGGACGTCCACTTCTCGTTCTTCTCATCGGGATCCTCCTTTTTACGCTGAGGGGGGTGCGATCACCCACTTGCTGGCTTCGATGAACGACTGTCGTACCGTTTCCACCACATCGTTGGGAATGCGCACGTTCACCAGCACTTCTCCCTCGGCATTTCGAATGGATTGGGCAAAACGCGTCGCCCACACGTTCTCGAACAGCATTGCCGCCGCCGTGCAGTTGTTTGGCAGGTCGAAGGCCGCCAGCACCAGATCCTCCTCGGAGAGAATGCCGGCGTACTCGCAGTTCAGCCTGGCAAGCGCCTGGGCGACGTCGTCTTTCAGTTCGCTCGCCTCAAAGATTGTGATATTCCCGGGCGCATCCTTGCTGATCACGGCCAGATCGATGATGCGAACGAGCCCGGTGTCCGTCAGCTCGTTCAGGGCCGGGACGATCTCGCCTTTGAACCGGTTGCCCTCGAACGCCACAACCAGATATTCAACGGGTCCTAATGCTTCTGTCATCTAGTTCCTCTCCTAATGACGTTTGGCGCCCTCTCTGCCGTCAGTGCAGCCGATCTGCGCGTGACCCCACTGACGGCAACAGGCGATTCGTTATGATCTCGGGCGCGCTCCTTACGGCACTCGTGTTGCCACGATCGCGATCGCGTCGCCGGCGGTGCGCATTTCGAGGGCGTCGCCGGCGATGCGGAAGGTAGCCACCTGCTCGAGTATCATCAGGAACTCGGCCTCTTGTCCCATGACACCCTCTGGCTCTGCGCATGTGAGGGACGTGGTGGCTGGCCGGCCGATCGTGATGCTGTTGTTGTTGTTCAGTTGATAAGGCGTGAAGAAGTTGTTGCAGCCGGCGTTGCCGCTCATCTGCCCATCCGTGCTGAAATCGAGGCCGATGCTGCTGCCGTCGAGCAGCGTGGTCAGGGCGCCCTGGCCGTTGTTAAGGTTGACCACCTCCCAGCGCGTCCCCGCCAGCGGATCGGGCGCCAGGGTTGGCACTCCTGTTGGCACAGGGCCCGCCACGTTGATGGTCACCTCACGGAAGGTCGTCGTTCCATCGCGCATCAGGACACGCATCTGGTAGGTCGTCGTGGTTTGAAGGCAAACCGGCTCACTGCCCTGGCCGGTGCGCGGGAAACGATAGTACCGCTCACCTTGCGGATAGACCCACACCCCCTGGACATTCTCCACCGTCCAGCGGAGCGTCGTGCACTCGCCCTGCTGTATGCTCGTCCGGTCGGCCCAGAAAGAAATCTGCGCTACAGGCGTCGCCGTCGGCGGTGGGGGTGTTGCCGTCGGTGGCACCGGCGTGAGCGTTGCAGCGGGCGGCCGGACCCGTGTTGCCGTAGCGGGTGGCGCCGCTGTTGGCGGCGTACCGACCGGCGCCACGCCTGGCGGGCGCACCTCGATCACAGGGACGTTTTCCACGTTCATGGCCAGGACAAGATTGGCCGATATCCAGCCGGTGCCACCGGGCGCGGAAGGTACGGAAATCGCCCACCAGCGCCAGTCGACATCCCGGCCGATGATCTCGCCTTCGTCGCCATCCCGGGCAAACCCGATCACGGCATAGCCGGCGCCAGGCCCTTCGTGAATCGTGGCGCCCTGGGGCGCCGTGACGCGACCCCGCGGCCCGGTGGGGGCGGGCTGGGTTAGATCGAGCTCACTTTTGCGGATCATCATGACAGCGATCTGGTCGGCGGCCGTGCGCATCTCTAGCATCTCGCCGTCGATGCGGTACCTGGCAGCGCTCTGAAGCGCAGCCAGGTACGCACCCTCTTGCTCCATCACGCCCGTGGGTTCTTCGCAGAACATGAACGTGGCGCCCGGTTGGCCGATCTCGATGACATCGTCCGCGACCGAGTAGCTGGCAAAGTAGTTGTTGCAGCCGGCATTTCCGCTCACGGCGCCGTCCGCACCGAAGTTGGCCGAGATCTCGGTGCCACCAAGCAGGCCCACCAGCGCCTCCCGGCCGTTGTTGTACGAGATCACGTTCCACGACGAATCGACCAGGCCCTGCGGAACAGGCACCAGGATCGCCAGATTCTCATTGCCGTTACGTAGGATCAGCTCTTCTTCGCTCGCAGTGAACTGCTTAGTTGCAGCCAGGGCGCTCGTAAAGAGCGCAGCCTGGTTCATGATCGGCTCGTCGCACGCCATCATGGTCGAGGCCATAGGCTGGTCGAAGGTGAGACTGTCACCATTCTGCTTAAAGCTCGCGACGAACCGGTTACAGCCGTCCGACCCGGACGCGGCGCGGTCGACGTCAAACCGGAGGGTCACGATGGTGCCCGCCAGTGGTACATTGTTGCCAAGCCGGCTCAACATCCAGCTCGTGCCGATCAAGTCGGTGCTGGCAACCTTTCCAGGGAGCGGTTGGCATCCAACCAATGCCAGCAGCACAAGTCCGAGCAGGGCAACTTTTATGTGGATTCTCATGAGAGTAACTCCTTACACCGGAGACTGGCGGCCCGCGGCTTTCGCTGCGGGCCGCCAGTCTCCGATCATTGTTCAGTCCGCCGCGCCAAAAGCGGCCTGCAGCTTGGCCTCGTCTTCCTTGGACAGCGACGTTTGCAACACCTGGACGTCGAAGTGACCGACTTCGTCCATCACCTTGTCCTCGACCCAGCTATTGACCAGCAGGAAGAGGGCCGAGTTGCCGGGTTCGATGGCATTGCCGACCTTTTTGATAAAGCCATCGTCGACGCCATAGTCCCGCAGCGCGCCGCCCAGGGCGCCGCTGACGGCGCCGAAGGCCAGGCCCAGCCAGGGAGCCAAGAAAAGCAGGCCGACGAGCATGCCCCAGAAGGCCCCACCCATGGCGCCGGCCCCCACCAGGTTCACCGCCTGCCTGACCTTGACCTTGCCGTCCTGCCGCCGCACGACGACGGCGGCGTCGGCCAGATCGATGAGCTGCAGCTTTTGCAGCCCGACCAGCTTGTCGCGCATTTGTTCCGCGCTGGCCTCGTCCTTGAACGCGAGTACGACCATTGTTGCCATTGTCTAGCTCCTTTCACTACTCAGGATGTATTAGTTGAGAGTGCGCTTTTCTCTCACGACTCGACCGAGATGCATTCGACCGATAGCACCGGCAGACACAGGCTATAAAGCACGTCAAAGACCCCTGCCAGGGCCGCCTGATCCAGCAACACCCCTTCCAGCGTTGTCACCGGGCCTTGCTCAGGCGTAACTGTCGTACTGATGGCCATCCCTCCCAAGCGTGGCGACCAGGTTTCTTCGAGTTGGCCCTGGACCCGTATGCGATAGGTCGCTGGCTTGTGCAGGCTGAGCCTTGGACAGATTCTTGTCATTCCATCACCCCGCGCAGTGGCCAGATTCGGAACAATCACACAGCGGCTTGGCTATAGACTCGGACACCCGGGCTGGCACCGCTTGAATAACCTGGGCCAATACCTGGCACCAACTATATTTGTTCGCGCAGGCCAGTACAACCCTAAGAACAGAGTAGATTCTCAGTATCTCCATCTTGCATAGAGCTCCTGGTAGCCTTTGACACAGGGTG
>CAYLZG010000044.1:0-14964 GCA_964387985.1 uncultured Anaerolineales bacterium
CGTGGACATGATGCGGGTCGACGCCCAGGTGGTCGCTGAGGAGCGCGCGGAAACGTGCCGTGTCCAGCGTGGTGCCCGAGCCGATGACCCGGCTGGAGGGCACGCCGGTCTCAGCTGCAAATCGGGCCGTCAGGTGGGTGGTCACATCGACAGGGTTCGTGGCGATGACCAGCACGGCATCCGGCGCATTTTGCAGCACCAGTGGCACGACCTGGCGAAAGATGGCCGTGTTCCGCTGGAGCAGTTGGAGCCGCGTCTCTCCTGGCTGGCGGTTGACTCCAGCGGCGATCACCACGACGCGACTGCCGGCCAGATCTGCATACTCGCCCGCGTAGATGTCCAATGGATGGGCGAACGGGATGGCGTGCGAGATGTCATCTGCCTGGGCTTGCGAGCGCTCGCGGCTCACGTCGACCATCACGATCTCGCGGCCCACTCCGTTCATCACCATTGCATAGGCGGCTGTGCTGCCAACCTGTCCGGCCCCGACGACTCCGACCTTCATGCCTCACCTCCCCACCGACACAATCAGGCGCCATCCCCGCCGGGGACAGGCGCACCCAGAGCTACCCTATTTTACCACGAGGGGACGCAGTGGGCCGCTGCTGGCTACGGCGACCGCCACGCGCGAACCACCCAGCGCGGTGGCCAGCACCGACTGGCCGGGAAAGATGCTGTCGCCGACCAACCACAAGTCCCCGCCCAGCCGGGGTGCCCACGCGCGGAAGAGGGAGGTCTGCGGAAAGCCGCCGACCCAGCCGAGGGCGCGGCCGGTGAAGCGCTGGAACGTAACCGGCGTGCCGGGCAGGACCAGTCTGGCGGCCGTGCGCAGCCCAGGCAGCGCCACTTCGGCTGCGTCCAGCACGCGCTCCAGATACTCGGCCTTGCGGGCCTCATAGGCAGGGCGGTCTGCCTCATACAGGCGCCACCAGGGACCCAGGTCGGTGTGCGTGCTGATCGTCAATGCGCGGTGGCCCGCAGGCGCTCGCGTCTCATCGTCCTCCCGGCTCAGCGACAGGAAGACGCTGTTGCCTTCGCCCAATGGCTCCCGCAGCAGCACCTGGTGATGCAGCACCGCGCCGGGGGATAACGCTGCGCCGTCGAAACCTACGTAAACCATGAACGCACCCCAGCCGTCGGCAGGCGGCCGGGCCCGGCGCAGGGATGCGGGCGCAGCCTCGCCCAGCAGGCGGGCCGCGTCCCAGGGCGGCAGGTTGAAGAGCACCGCATCGCCCTCGAATTCAGCCTTGCGCTGCGTGGCGATGCGGTAACTGCCGTTCCTGGTGCGTTCGACCGAGGTGACCCGCTGCCGGAAGTGCACCTGCCCGCCGTGCCTGCGGACCGCGGCAGTCAGGAGCTCGGCGATCTTGCCGATCCCTCCGGCCACGTGACCCACCCCGCGGCGAGGCATATCCAATGCGGCCGCGCCGTAGAGCGCGTTCGCGTGATCTGACGTGGCCTGCGCAGCGATGAGGAGCTGGCCGTCGACGTACTGCCGGAGCGCGGGCGATGCTTTCCCCAGGTGCGCTGCCACGGGACGGAAGGCGTCCAGCCCGAGGCGCGGCAGGCCGAGCGGTGAGGCCGCTGCCATCGAGAGGCCAGCGGAAGCCAGTGAGAGCGCATCGCGTGGGCTCTGCGGTGGCCACGGAACACCCCGCAGTGCCACATCCCACAGCCGGCCCGCGGTCTGTTCCTGCCAGCGCCAGAAGGATTCTGCCTCAGGCCCGAACGCGGCCACCCTCTCCGCGTGCCAGGCGTCAACCTGTGACCAGCGGGTGATCGTTTCCCCGCCGGGTAGGTGGACGCGCATGGCGGCCTCCGCAGGCTCGACGGGCCACGAGATGCCCAGCGTTTCACCCAATCGCGTCATCCCGCCGCCGGGCTCGAAGCCGGCGGCCAGGGTGGCGCCCGCATCGAAGCGGTAGCCCTGGTGGAAATAGGTGCCCGCACAGCCGCCCGCATAGATGTGCGCTTCGAGGACCGTGACATCGAAACCGGTCTTCGCCAGTTGTGCGGCCGCGCTGAGGCCGCCGATCCCGGCCCCGATGATGATAGCCCGTCGCGTCATGGCTTCTCGAGGAGCGCGCGCGTCCGGCGGCCGCGGAAGGCGAACAGGATGGGCATGCCGGCCCACATCAGCCGGCCGACCAGGCCCCAGAAGAGATGCTTTTTCGGGGTTGCTTCCACACGGTCCACCACGTCCGTGCTGCGGTCATCCACACGCTCGAAACTGTGGCGGTGAGCCCACGAGGCGAACGGCCCGCGCACCTGCCGGTCCGTGAATCCGGCCGGCGAGGCATCCTCGATGGCCGCGACCCAGCGGATCGGGACCGGCCCTGCCCAGAGCGTGAAATCCATCTGGTCCCCGCTCCTGAGCGTCTGGGGCGCGGAATGCACGATCACAACCATCGGCGGTGGCGTGATCGCGGCCATGCTTGCAGAGGTGCTGTGAAACTCGGCCACCTTTTCGACTGGCGCCTGCACTCTGAACCGGTGCTCGAATTTCATATCAGGTTCTCCAGGGCGCTTTCAGCGTCGGGGAAGCGGAAGCAGAAACCGAGGTCCAGGAGCTTCCTCGGCATGGCGCGCTGGCCTTCGAGGACCGTCGATGCGACCTCCCCGAGCGCCGCGCGCAGGACGAAGGCCGGCACGGGGAACCAATAGGGCCGGTTCATCACGCGGCCCAGTGTCCTGGCGAACTCCGCGTAGGTGGTGGGATGGGGCGCCACCAGGTTGAAGGGGCCGTCTGCTGTTTCGTTTTCGACCAGGAAGCGGATCGCAGCGATCTCATCCACGGGATGGATCCACGCAAAGCCCTGCTTGCCGCTGCCCATCGGCCCGCCTGCGAACAGCTTGAAGGGGAGTATGAGACGGTTCAATGCGCCTTCGTCCGGGCTGAGGACCACGCCCGAGCGGATGCTGACGTGACGGACGCCCTGTTTCGCAACGGCCGCGGTGCTCGCTTCCCAGTCTACGGTCAACCGTGCGAGGAAGTCATCTCCCGGCGGGTCGGACTCTGTGAACACCTTGTCGCTGAGGGTGCCGTAGTGACCGACGCCCGACGACTGGATCACCACTTTGGGCTTGAGCGTGGCGGCCGACACTGCCTCGACGACGGCCCGGCCTGCGTCGAGCCGGCTGTCGCGGATGCGAGCCTTGCGCGCATCGGTCCAACGGGAAGGCAGAAACCCTTCGCCCGCCAGGTTTTCGCCGGCCAGGTTGACGATGGCCAGCGCCCCATCCGCCAGCGCGCCCCAGCCGCGGGCGGATGCTGCGTCCCACCGCTCGACCTGCACCTCTGGCGGCAGCCCGGCGACCTTCGCCGGATTGCGGCTCAAAACAACAACCTCATATCCTGTCCCCAGCAGCTCGGCCGCGAGCTGCCGCCCGATGAACCCCGTCCCGCCGGTAATGATGATGCGCATGTCCGTATCCTCTCCTGTTTGCATGGCCGATCTCATATTGGACAGCATTCTATCACGTTGTATAAGATTTGTCAATAGTTTGGCGAAGAAATTTCTAAGGCAGCTGGCAGAACGAGCGTTCGGGCGACCCCCTGATTCTTGCATCCTGATAAGCGATGCAGTATCATGTAAGCAGTGAACTTGTCACCGAAAGTGGGACAATATGCCCGACTTCAAACTTGTATCCGATTTCCAGCCGACAGGCGACCAACCTGAGGCGATCGCAAAGCTCGTCGACGGGCTGCGCAAAGGCTACCAACACCAGACGCTGTTGGGTGCGACGGGCACCGGCAAGACCTACGTCATGGCCGCGATCATCGAGCAACTCAACCGGCCTGCGTTGATCCTCGCCCATAACAAGACCCTGGCTGCACAGCTGTACAGCGAGTTCAAAGAGTTCTTCCCACACAACGCGGTGGAGTACTTCGTCAGCTACTACGATTACTACCAACCCGAGGCATATCTGCCGAGGACAGACACATATATCGAGAAGGATTCGCAGATCAACGACGAGATCGACCGGCTGCGGTTGGCCGCCACGTCTGCCTTGCTGAGCCGGCGTGATGTCCTTATCGTGGCATCGGTGTCATGCATCTACGGCCTGGGCGATCCGGCCGAGTATGGCCGGGTCACGGTCAAGCTCAAGGCGGGGGAAGCCTATCGCCGCGAGCTCATGCTGCGCGAGCTCGTCGACATGTATTACGAGCGCAACGATCTGGAATTACGGCGCGGCAAGTTCAGGGTGCGGGGAGACACGCTGGAACTGATGCCTGCTTACTCTGACCTGGCCTACCGCGTGGAATTCTTCGGGGATGAAGTGGACCGGATCACGGAGATCGACCCGCTCACCGGTGAGGTTCTGCGCAAGTTGGATGAGATCGAGGTCTTCCCGGCGAAACACTTCATCACGCCGCAGGAGAAGCTCACAGAGGCGATCCAACTCATCGAAGAGGAACTGGAAGAGCAGCTCAAGAAGTTCCGGGACGAGGGAAAGCTGTTGGAGGCGCAGCGGCTGGAGCAGCGAACCCGGTACGACATCGAGATGCTGCGCGAGGTGGGGTTCTGCTCAGGGATCGAAAACTACAGCCGCCCCCTGGCGCTGCGGCAACCCGGTTCAAGGCCCTACACGCTGCTTGACTACTTCCCGAGCGACTGGCTGCTGATCGTCGACGAGTCGCACATGACGATTCCCCAGGTGCATGGCATGTACAACGGTGACCGCTCGCGCAAGGAGGTGCTGGTTGATTTCGGGTTCCGGCTGCCGAGCGCACTGGACAACCGGCCGCTGAAGTTCGAGGAGTTCGAGGAGACCCTGAACCAGGTGATCTACACTTCGGCCACGCCCGCACCCTACGAGCTCAGCAAGTCTGCCCAGGTGGTGGAGCAGATCATCCGGCCGACGGGCCTGGTCGATCCCCAGGTGGAGATCCGGCCGACCAAGGGGCAGGTGGACGACCTGCTGAAGGAGATTCGCAAGCGGGTATCCCGCGGACAGCGGGTGCTGGTGACCACACTAACCAAGCGCATGGCGGAGGATCTGGCCGACTATCTGCAAGAGGTCGGTGTGAAGGTTCACTACCTGCACTCTGAGGTGCAGACGCTGGAACGCATCGAAATCCTGCGGGATTTGCGGCTTGGGGTGTATGATGTGGTCGTGGGCATCAACCTGCTCCGGGAGGGCCTGGATTTGCCCGAAGTGAGCCTGGTAGCGATCCTGGACGCGGATAAGGAAGGATTCCTGCGCTCCGAACAGGCGTTGATCCAGAACATCGGCCGCGCCGCCCGTCACGTCGAAGGCACTGCGATCCTTTACGCGGACACCGTCACCAACTCCATGCGTCGTGCCATCGATGAGACGAACCGGCGGCGGGCGAAGCAAGAGGCGCACAACCTGGTGCACGGGATCGTGCCTCAGTCGATCGTCAAGTCGGTACGCGACCTGACGCAGCGCCTCCAGGTGGAACATGGCGGGTCGCGCGCGCGATTCGGCGCCGGGCCGGCAGTGGCCGAGGACCGTCCTGAGTACCGCGTGGCGCCCACCGCCATGCCGAAGGATGAGGTCGCGCGGTTGATCAAGGACCTGGAAAAACAGATGAAGACCGCGGCACAAAACCTGGAATTCGAGAAGGCGGCGGTCCTGCGGGATGAGATCATCGAGCTGCGGCAGGCGCTGTTGGCCCAGGACACACGACCGGTGTGGGAACAACTCAGAGATGAAGCGTAGGCAGGGACTAAAGGAATTTTAATGGAACTAGGAACGGTCAAGCAGATCAATATCGATACAGAGATGCAGGCGTCTTATCTCGATTACGCGATGAGCGTCATCGTCGCGCGCGCGCTGCCGGACGTGCGCGATGGGCTGAAGCCGGTGCATCGCCGCATTCTCTACGCCATGCACGACCTGGGCCTGCGGCCCGACCAGCCCTATAAGAAGTCGGCACGTATTGTCGGCGAGGTGCTGGGCAAGTACCATCCGCACGGCGACGCGGCAGTCTACGAGGCGATGGTGCGCATGGCACAGGACTTCAGCCTGCGTTATCCCCTGGTCGACGGCCAGGGCAACTTCGGCTCAGTCGATGGCGACAATGCCGCGGCCATGCGTTACACCGAAGCGCGGCTGGCGAAGGTTGCCCTCGAGATGCTGAACGACATCGACAAGGATACGGTTGAGTGGACGGATAACTTTGACGGCACGCTGAAAGAGCCCAGCGTGCTGCCTGCTGCCCTGCCCAATCTGCTGGTCAACGGCTCCAGCGGCATCGCGGTGGGCATGTCCACCAACATCCCGCCGCACAACCTGGGCGAGGTGTGCGATGCGCTGTGTTACCTGATCGATCACTACGACCAGCGCGAAAACGTCACCATCGAAGATCTGATGAAGTTCATTCCAGGCCCCGATTTCCCGACCGGCGGCGTGGTGTTTCGCTATGGTGCGCCCGGCGAAGACGGCGAGCGCGAGGACATGATCGCGAAGGCCTATGCTAGCGGCCGCGGCCACATCACCGTCCAGGCGAAGGCGCACATCGAGGAGATGAGCCGCAACCGGAGCCGCATCGTGGTGACCGAGCTGCCCTACGCATCGAACAAGAGCAGTATCACCGAGCGCATCGCAGAACTGGCGCGCGAGGGGCGCATCGAAGGCCTCACGGACCTGCGTGACGAATCAGACCGCACGGGGATGCGTCTGTGCATCGAAATGACCCGCACCGTGGAGCCGCGCGAGGTCCTGGCTCACCTGTACAAGCACACGCCGCTCCAGCAGACCTTCGGCATCTCGCTGCTTGCCCTGGTGGGCGGTGAGCCGCGGATGCTCAGCCTCAAGCGGCTGCTGCTGCACTTCATTGAGCACCGGCAGGATGTCATCGTACGGCGGACGAAGCATGATCTGGCCAAGGCTAAGCAGCGCGCCCACATCCTCGAAGGCCTTCTCAAGGCGCTGGACATTCTCGATGAGGTGATCGCCTTGATCCGTGGCTCGCGCACTGCGGATCTGGCGCGCCGGGGCTTGATGACTGAACTGGGCTTCACCGACATCCAGGCGCAGGCGATCCTCGACATGCAGCTGCGCCGGCTGGCCGCACTCGAGCGAAAGAAGCTGCAGGACGAGTATCGCGAGGTCATAGCCCTGATCAAGGAACTGGAAGGGCTTCTGGCGTCGCCGAAGAAGGTGCTGGCCTTGATCCGGCAGAACCTGGTCGACCTGAAGGCGACGTATGGGGACGCGCGGCGCACACAGATCACCGACCAGGCACGCGGCGCGCTGACCGTGACCGACGTGCTGCCGGACGAAGAAGCCTGGGTGACGCTCCGCCAGGACGGGACGGTCGGCCGTGCACCCGGCCGCTTGGCTGCGGGAGCGGCCGGGCTGCAGATGGTTCTCGGCGCCAATACGCACTGCGACCTCTACCTGGTCAGCTCGCGCGGCCAGGCCACGCGCATCGGCGTGCACCAATTGCCCGAAGGCGCGGGCGTTCACCACGCAGATCTGGGCGGACTCCAACGTACGGACCGCATCGCTGCGGCTTTCACTGCGCGCAAGCCCAACGGCGAGCCGCCGGAGGGCCAGCTGGTCCTTGCGACCGCGCTCGGCGCGATCAAGCGCATCAACCTGGCAGACCTTGCGGCCGCGGCACAGGCGAACCCCACGGTGATCAAACTGGACGAGAACGATGAGCTCGCGTGGACGGGATTCGGCAGTGGTGGGGGCGAGATCATGCTCGCCACGGCGCGGGGCCAGGTGATCCGTTTTGCCGAGGACGAGGTGCGGCCGATGGGTTTGCCGGCCGGGGGTATTGCGGGCATCAAGCTGCAGAACGGGGACCGCGTGGTCGGCGGTGCAGTGATCCCGGCAGGGAGTGGTGAGGGTGCGCTGGCACTCGTGAGCGCGGCCGGATTTGCGCGACGCTCGCCGCTTTCCGAATTTCCTGCCAAGGGGCGCGGCACGCAGGGCGTAACTGCCAAACTGTCGACCAAGGGCGGACAGATCGTCTCCGCGTTCCTTGTGGCAGCTGCTGATAAGTTGTGGTTTGCGCTCGCCGACAGCACGGTCAAGACCGTGTCAGCCAAAGCCATCCCCGCGGCCAGTCGAACGAACGCGGGCAAAGTCGTCGTGGCCATGCGCAGCGGGCAGCAGGTCCAGCGCGCTCTGCTGATGCCTTCAGGCGGCATCGAGCCGGAGCCGGCGGACGGGGGCGCGCGCGCCCCAGCCCGCAAATCGGCACGGGCCAGGAAGGAACCCAAACCAGCGCCTGCAGAGGCCTCGAAGAGCGCAACGCGGGCGGCCAAGGTGACCGGAACGGCCGAGAGGGTTGAGGCAGGGGCGCCCGGGCCGGAACCGGTGCGCACTTCCAAACCGCGCGCGACCAAAGCTGCGGCTAAGGGCGCTGAGGTGACTGCGCCTGCACCGGAGCCGGTGCGCACACCCAGGCCGCGATCGGCCCAGGCAGCGGCGGCTGAGAGCACCAAGGCGGCTGGGCCACAGGGTGCGCAGGCCGCCGCGCGGCGGCCCGTCAAGGGGGCGGACTCGGCAGAGGGTGTCAAGTCCCCGCAGCCGGCCCGGGCTGCGGCAAAGCCCGCGGGTGCGGATGAAGTTGTCAGCCGGCGAGGCAAACCGGCCGTACTGGCCCGGCCCGATGGCAGCGGTCAGCTCTTCCTGGTTCCGCCGGAATTGGATGTGCCGGCTGCGGGGAGCGAACCTAAAGCGGCAGCAAAAACCCAGCCGGCGCCAAAGACCCGGCCTGCAGCCAAAGCCCAGCCGGAAGTGAAGGCTCAGCCAACGGCAAAGACCCAGCCGGCGGCGAAAACTCAGACGGCAGCCAAAGCCAAGCCAGCAGCAAAGATCGAGCCGGCAACACAGACCCCGCCGGCAGCCAAAGCTAAGCGAGCAGAGGCTCAGCCGGCAGCGAAGCCCGAGGCCAAACCCGCGCGCTCACGCGCCAGACGGGAACCGGAAGCTGAATTCGAGCCAAAGCCGAAGGCGACCTCGTCGCGCGCCGCGCCGGGCGATGCGGAAGGAGATATTCGTACCACCTGGTCTCCCGCACCCCCGCGCCGCGTCGACGAGCCGCCGCCTGCGCAGTCGCCGCAGGCAAAGAAGCCCACGCGCAAGCGATAGAAGGCTGGGGTCTGAACCGCAGCCTGGTACGCCAAACCGCTGCGAGCTGGCTGCAACTGCGACACCTGAGATCTCATGAGGGCGACGTGGTGTGCCTTGCGCGATGTCGACTCCGGCACTGAGCGCGCGGCGGCTCGCCGCCGGGCAGGATCACCCCGGGCCGCGATAGACGACCTCGCCGCGAGCGACCGTGGCCTGCACGCGAAGGTCGGGCGATAGCAGGACCAGGTCCGCAACGAATCCCGGCGCGATGCAGCTGCGCTCGTGATCGAGCCCGAGCAACCGCGCGGGTGTGGTCGTCACCGTGGCCAGGGCATCCTCTAGCGAGCACCCTGTATGGCCGATCAGGTTGCGCAAGCCCTGATCCAGCGACAGGATGCTGCCCGCCAGCGTACCATCGCCCAAGCGGGCGCTGGTCGCGTCGACGATCACTTCGAAGTCGCCGAGCAGGTGCCGGCCGGGTCCCATGCCGAGCGCGGCCATGCAGTCGGTCACCGTGCTGAAGCGCGCGGGGCCCAGGAGCCTCCACACCAGGTCGATAATGGCCGGATGCGTATGGATGCCATCGGGGATGAACCCGACCGCGGGGCGGGGATCCGACAGCAGCGCACCCGGCAGCCCCGGCTCGCGGTGCGCCAGCGGTGGCATGGCATTGAACAGGTGTGTTCCGTAGCGAATCCCCGCATCAAACCCCCTGATCGCTTCCTCGTAGGTTGCCATGCTGTGGCCCGCGCTCACCAGGATGCCCCGGCCTGCCAGGCACGCGATGACTTCCGCTGCACCGGGCAGCTCGGGCGCCAGGGTAACCATCCGGACACCTGTTGCAGGAGACCAGTCTGCAACCGCAGCAAGCGAGGGCAGCTGCAAGTAGTCCGGGTTGTGTGCGCCCTTGCGGACGGGATTGAGGAACGGTCCCTCGACATGCAGGCCCAGTGGGTGCGCGCCCCGGAAGCCGGACGGCGCCTGGCAGACAATTGCCTGGGCGGCCGCGACATTCTCCAGCGGCGAGGTGATGATGGTCGGCAGGAACGCAGTCACGCCGTAGCGGGCATATTTGCGGGCCACCGCCCAGATTCGGGCTGGATCGGCCGTGAAGTCCGCGCCGAACGCACCGTTGACCTGCAAGTCGATGAAGCCGGGAGCAAGGATCTGGCCCGCAGCATCCAATAGCTCGGCGCCCGGCGGGATGCTCACCTCGGATGCCGGTCCCACCGCAGTGATCCGGCCCTGCTCTACGATGACGGCTCCGTCTGCAATTCGTCCGGTGGGCGCTACTACGCTCGCATGTGTGATAATCAACATCAGTCCTCCACAGCCGGGTGTATTATGTTCCTGCTCATTTGTCAAATTGCGTCACTAACGCCTTGCCCGGCGAATTGCGAATGTGTTATACTTTGGCGGCCTCAATACTATGCGACTGCCAGGCGTGCGCGCGGAAGGAAGCAGATGGAAGTCGAAGCCAAGTTCAGGATACCTGATCGCAGAACGTACCGGATGCTGCTGCAACTGCAGGAGTTGGCGGGATATTCGCTGGCACCTCTGGGTCGCGTGCAGGTTACAGATCGTTACTACGACACCCCGGCGGGCCACTTCCTGGCTGCAAGCTTCTCGTGCCGGCTGCGCAGCGAGGGCGAGAATATCCTGGTGACATTGAAGGGTCTCGGAGGGGCAGACGGGGTGGTGCATCGCCGGACCGAGTACGAGGTTGCCTTGCCCTCCGAGATGCTGGACCCTACGGACTGGCCCTCCGGCGAGGCGCGAGACCTGGCGCTGGAGCTCGCCGGGGAGGCGCCGCTTCAACCATTGGTCGATCTCAGGCAGATTCGGGCGAAGCGTACCCTCATGGACGGCGAGCGCCGCGTCGCCGAAGTGAGTATCGATGAAGTGCGGGCGACGTTCGGCAAGCGGCCATCCTGCTACTATGAGCTGGAAGTGGAGCTGGGACCGGAGGGGACGGAAGACGACCTGTACCGCGCGGCTGCGACCCTGCAGGAGGAGCATGCGCTTACGCCGGAACCGCGTTCCAAGTTCGAGCGCGCTCTCAGTGCGCGAGGACGCCGCTCCCGGCGCCGGCGGGCAGCCGAGGGAGTCGCAGCCGCCGTCGAGACGCTGGCGGGCGCCGAGGCCCCGGCGATGGCGAGCGAACAACTGCCCGAGGGAGCACCCGCACTTCCCCCACCTCCGCCCATGTACCCCGATGACCCCATGAGCGAAGCTGGCCGGAAGGTGCTCTCGACGCATTTCATGAAGATGCTTGCCAACGAAGCCGGCACACGAGAGGGCGCAGACATCGAGTTTTTGCACGATATGCGCGTGTCGACGCGGCGCATGCGCGCGGCATTCCGCATTTTCGAGCCGTTCTATTCTGCCAAGGCGGTTAAGCGCTTCAACAAAGGCTTGCGCAGCACCGGCAGGGCACTGGGCGTAGTGCGGGATCTGGATGTCCTGATTGAGAAGGCTGAGGCCTACGAGGCGGCACTGCCTCCGGATGACGGATTTACCGTTCAGCCGCTCATTGAGAACTGGCGCACCGTCCGCGAGCGCTCTCGGCAGGAACTGACCGAATACCTGGATAGTTCGGCCTATCGCCGTTTTGTTGAGGAATTCCGGGCCTTTCTGGAGACCCCCGGCGCACATGCCCGGTCGATTCCCGCGGGAGAGCCGGTGGCGTACCAGGTGCGTCATATCGTTCCGCGACTGGTAATGGAGCGCTACGAGCAGGTCCGTGCTTACGAGCCGATCCTGGATGCTGCACCGGTCACCACCTATCACATGCTGCGGATTGACTGCAAGCGGCTGCGCTATGCGCTTGAATTCTTCGCGCCGCTTCTCGGCGCGGGCGCTCCCGCGCTGATCAAGCAGGTGACCGGCATGCAGGATCTTCTGGGTGCGATGCAGGACGCACATGTCGCAGAAGGCCTGATTGCCGAATTCCTGGCAGGGCAGGGAAAACGCAAGAAAAAGGCGCCCCCGCGCCCTCCGATGCCGGGCGTGGAGGCTTATCACCTGGCGCAGCAGCAATTCCAGGCCGAGTTGCTTGCGGCTTTTCCTCCACCCTGGAAAAGCCTGACCGGCCTTGCCTTCAGACGTTCGTTGGGGTTGGCGTTGGCGACCCCTTAAGGGAGATTGCGCAGCGGTATTTGAGCTCAGCGAAGGGAGGAACCTTATGGCGAAGAACAAGGAGAAGCCGGAGAAGAAGAAAAAGGATAAGAACAGCGACGACCCGGAGCAGCGCGTCGAGCTCGCTCCAGGCCAGGGAAGCGGCCTGGACGAAGTCACGGCCAAATCACTGCCCGGCGACAAGCCGCGCATCAAGCGGCAGTTCTACGATGAGGAGATCGCCAGGCTGAACGTCGAGCTGGTGAAGCTCCAGGAGTGGGTGAAGGCCCAGGGCCTGCGGGTGGTGATCATCTTCGAGGGCCGTGACGCAGCCGGAAAGGGCGGTACGATCAAGACCATTACCGCACCCTTGAATCCACGTGTCGCGCGCGTCGTTGCCTTGGGCATCCCCACCGAACGTGAGAAGACGCAGTGGTATTTCCAGCGCTATGTGTCGCACTTGCCCGCGGCTGGCGAGATGGTCTTCTTCGATCGGAGCTGGTACAACCGGGCCGGTGTCGACCGCGTCATGGGCTTTTGCACCGACGACGAGTACCGCGAGTTCCTGCGTTCATGCCCCGAGTTCGAGCGTATGCTCGTACGTTCAGGGATTATCCTCATCAAGTATTGGTTCTCGGTGAGCGATGACGAGCAGGAGCGGCGGTTCCAGGCACGCATGGAGGATCCGACCAAGCGTTGGAAGCTCAGCCCGATGGACATGCAGTCGCGGACCAGGTGGGTGGAGTACTCCATGGCCAAGGATGCGATGTTTGCGTCCACGGACATCAAGCAGGCGCCCTGGACCGTCGTACCATCGGACGACAAACGCCGCGCGCGTCTCAACGTGATCCGCCACCTGCTGAGCCAGATTGCCTACCATGACCTGACGCCTGAGGAGATCACTCTGCCACCGCGGCAGCCGGACGGTGGATACGTGCGCCCGCCCATCACGGACCAGACGTTCGTGCCGGATGTCTATTGAGCGCATCGCTTCAGGCCGGTGGTGTTGAGGAATGAATCGCAGGCTCCTGCTCGGCATCGACGCAGGCACCACCGGCCTCAAGGCTGTGTTGTCAGACGCGGACGGCACGCCGCTGGCCCAGGCCAACCAGGAATACGAGATCCACTACCCGCACCCCAACTGGGCCGAGCAGGACCCTCGGACGTGGTGGCGTGCCTGCTGTGATGTTCTGCCCTGCCTTCTGCAGCAGGCCGGTGCGCGTGCCGGGGATGTCGCAGGCATTGGCGTGAGTGGTCAGGGGATCGGCGCAGTCCCCGTGGATGGCAGCGGCGAACCCCTCCGGCCGGCCATCCTCTGGCTGGACCGGCGGAGCGAAGCGCAGTGTGCGTGGCTGCGCGAGCACGTGGACGAAGCTGATATCACGCGGATCAACGGCGCGCGCATCGATTCATCATACTTCGCCCCCAAATGGCTTTGGATCAAGGAAAACCAGCCGGAGATCTACCGGCACACAGCCGCCGTTCTCCAGTCCAATGGGTACATCATTCAATGCCTGACGGGCGTTCGATGCATGGACGTCTCCAGTGGACCAATGACCCTCTTCTTCGATAGCCCGAAGCTCACCTACTCTGACCACCTCGCGGCGCGCATGGGAATCGATCTTGAGAAGATGCCGCCTCTTGCACAATGCAGCGAAGTGGTGGGACAGGTGACCCCGGATGCGGCTGCAGCGACCGGACTGGCCGCGGGTACGCCTGTTGTCGCGGGCGCAATCGACGGGACTGCAGCCGCGGTCGAAGCCGGTTTGTTGGATGATGGCGATGCGGTCGAGATGACCGGGCAATCCACCGTAATCCTCATTTGCGCCAGCCAGCCTTACCTCGGCCGCGACCTGATCTCTCTGGTGCACGGGGTGCCGGGCAAGTTTCTGGCCGTGGGCGGCTCATCCGCGGGCGGCGGCTCGCTTCGATGGTGGCGCGATCAACTTGCGGAAGAAGAGCGTAGGGAGGCGGCAACCCTCGGCCGTGATCCGTTCCAACTTCTCGATCAACTGGCTGCCACCAGTCCTGCCGGAGCCAACCGGCTGGTGTTCCTGCCCTACATGTTTGGCGAGCGGTCGCCTATCTGGGATGGCCTGGCGCGCGGGGTATTCTTCGGCCTGTCGCTGGCATCGACGAAGGCGGACATGGTGCGCGCAATTCTCGAAGGTGCAGCCTACGGTTTGCGGCACAACCTCCAGGTCGCACAGGCAGCGGGCTTCTCTGTGTCGGGGATGAGTTGTGTTGGCGGTGGTGCGCGCAGCGCGCTCTGGAATCAGATCAAGGCGGACGTTCTGGGCATGCCGGTGCGCCTGCCGGCCGCGGCCACCGGTGCGGCGATGGGTGACACGATCATGGCGGGCGTCGGTGCCGGCGTGTACCGCGACTTTGCGGAGGCCAAGGCCGCCGTGGTGCGGATTCAGCGCGAGATCCTGCCCAATGAGGCCAACCGCCGCATCTACGATGACCTGTATCGCGTGTTCCTGGACCTCTATCCCGTGTTGCGGGAAAGCTACGCAGAGCTCGCGCGTGCGGGAGGATGATCCTCGACGCAGCCGGTCGTTGCTCGATCCAGGTGAGGAAGGTATAATAGCGTTCCACGGGGCGGTGGCGGAATGGCAGACGCATCGGTCTTAAAAACCGAGGGTCGAAGGACCTTGTGGGTTCGAGTCCCACCCGCCCTATGGACAATCCGCGCAGTGTGAGCATATGAACCAGACCGAGCATGCGCTGCGCGTTTTTAATGAGCAAGGGCTGGCACTGAATGCCAGCCCTCTTTGCGAAAGG
>CAYLZG010000044.1:14974-26839 GCA_964387985.1 uncultured Anaerolineales bacterium
TCTTAAAAACCGAGGGTCGAAGGACCTTGTGGGTTCGAGTCCCACCCGCCCTATAAAACCCTTCGGAGGCAGCGATGGCCCAGTCCCTCGAATACCAGCGGATCGTTAACGCGCCCGTGGCGGAAGCATACCGCGCCTTCACCCGCGCCACTCCTCTGCGCGACTGGCTATGTGATGTCGCGCTCGCTGACGCGCGGCCGGGCGGCCGCATCTACCTGTGGTGGAATGCTGGCTATTACATGGCCGGTGAGTATACGGCGTTGGAACAGGATCGCCTTGTTGTATTCACCTGGATGGGCAAGGGTGAACCCGCGATCACGCAGGTCGAGGTCAGGCTGGAAGGCCGAGGGCAGACGACCAGGATAACCTTGAGCCACCGCGGCATCGGTGAGGGTGAGGCATGGGCTCGGGCGCGGGCTGAGTTCGAGCGCGGCTGGAGTGCCGGGCTGGAAAACCTGCAATCGTTGCTGGAAAAAGGCGAGGATCTGCGCTACACCCGCAGGCCGATGTTGGGCATTACACTGGAGGACTTCAACGCGCAGATCGCCCGTAAGATCGGCGTGCCGGTCGACGAGGGCATCCGATTAACCGGCGCGGTGCCCGGCTTTGCGGCCGCGAAGGCCGGGCTGCAGGGCAACGATGTCATCGTCGAGCTTTCGGGCAAGCCTACGCCCGATTTTCCAAGCCTGGTTGCTGCGCTGCAGGGAACACGCGCGGGTGACACTGTTGAGGCCACCTACTATCGCGGCAAGACGCGTCAGACGACGCCGATCACCCTCTCGTCTCGCGTTCTGCCCGACATCCCCCCTGCGCCCGCCGGCCTGGCCGCTGCGCTTCGCCAGATCAATGCGCGCCTGTTGGAGAAGCTCGACTCGTTGCTCTCCGGCGTTTCGGAAGACGAGGCGAGAAAGAGGCCCGCCCCGGGTGAGTGGAACACCCTGGAGGTTGTGGCCCACCTCATCGTTACCGAGCGCGAGACACACTCCTGGCTGACCGATATGATCAACGACGACGAGCGTTTTTCCGATCGTTACAGCGATTCGACCAACGTTTCGGCTCGCTTGTCTGCGCTGTTGGCGGTGCACCCGACGACCGGACAGCTGCTCGAGGCCGTGCATGACAGCCTGTACGAAACGGAAGAGATCATCGAAGCGCTGCCGGATGAGATCGTGACGCATCGGGGCAGTTACTGGCGCATCGGCCACAACCTGCTTCAGGCCGACCAGCATTGGGACGAGCACATGAGCCAGATCAAGGATGCGTTGCGCAGTTCCCCTTAACGAGCAAGGGCCGGCACTTCGTGCCAGCCCTGTCCAGAGGCGACGGCCGGATTTGAACCGGCGATCGGGGTTTTGCAGACCCCTGCCTTGCCACTTGGCTACGTCGCCATTACGGCCAACATTCTATCGTAAGGCCCGGGCCTTGTCAAAATGACCCCTGACCAGATCATCAAGTGTGCCACCTGTGACACGCCGTTCGTGTGGAGCCAGCGAGAACCGGGCGACCCTCGACCGGAGTACTGCCCTATGTGCCGCAAGCTCACACCGCTCCCGGGCCGGCTGCGTGGCATCGTCAAGTGGTACAGCCGCGGGAAGGGCTATGGCTTCATCACACCTGCACAAGGCGCGGATGTCTTTCTGCACAAGTCCGGGCTGCGAGGCGGGCCGGCCCCTTGCGCAGGCCAACTGGTTGAGTACGCCATAACCACCGGTCCTCGCGGCGTCCAGGCAATCGACGTCGAGATCCTCCGCATCGATTCAGACGTGGCCTGCTAGCGACTGCAGGAGGTCGTCGTACACCGGCGCCTGCACCGACCAATCGAACATGGCTGCGTGGCCGGCCAGATCGGGCAGGCTGTGGGGCTGTGCCAGCGCGGCGCGTAGCTTGGTCATGAGATCCTCGGAGTCGCCATACAGACACCTTTCGTGCGTGGTCTCTGGAAGCAACTCTGGATAGCTGAGCCGGCGAGGGAGCACTGGGAACGCGCCACAGTAGATTGCCTCGGTCACGCTTACCCCGAAGAACTCGTGAATCGCGGTGCTGATCACGATATCCGCTGACCACAGAAGGCGTGCATAGGCTGCTTCGTCTTCAGCATAGCCGAAGTGCACCAATCGCGGGCCGAGCCTCTCACATGCAGCTGCAAATTCGACCGGCTGCACCCGGAAGCTCTCTCCGGCAAGCGCGACTCGAAAGGGAATGCCCTCGTCCGCCAGTGCGTAGAGGGCCGCCAACATCGCTTGTGGGTCCTTGTCATACTCCCACCGCTGATTCCACAATATCAGGGGCGGCGTCTCATGATTTGCGGTCGTGCGGTAGCCATCCAGCCTGTGCAGGTCGCAGCCCACTGGCAGTACAGCTGCCCGGGCGCGTGTTGCGTCGATGCTTGGCAGGTGCGTGTAGTCGGGAAAATGCTTCAGCAGCCTCGGCAGCTCGGCAAACCAGGCCGCCATGTGGTAGGCGGAGTTGAAGCGAATCGCGTCCGCGACCGACATGGACAGATGCTGGATCATGCCGTAAGTGAGATCGCGTTTGGTGCCGGGCGGCGGGGGGTAGGTAAGCTGGTTCTCGTGCATGTAAAGCAGCAGGGGGATCGCGGCCAGCTCGCGGCGCATCAGGGCCAGGAACGCAGGGACGTTGGTCATGCTGGTGGCCACCAGGACATCGGGCCGCGACCCTGCGGCGAGCAGTTGTCGAGCCTGCGCGGCCAACTCGAGTGCGCCGCCGTGCATGCGCCACTTCCAGAAGTGACCCTGCATCTCCAGGATCTCAACCTTGTGCCGGCTGTGCGCGGCGAAGCCATCGGCCCACGCCTTGTGCGAGCCGGCGGCGTATGGGTTCAGTAGCCACACAGCGAGGCAGTCGTTCACACGAAGATCATACCACGGCTTCACGGATGCGCGCGAACCTTAAAGATTCGCCACTCTCTGTGTCAGGCGTTTTGGATGCATTGACACATGAGTCGACGTGTGATAACCTGATTTCTGAGGAAATCGAAGCCATGTGTGCGCGCGTTCCAGGCCTGTTGCTTATTACGCTCCTTGGAGACAAGGAGCTACTCCCGTTTGACCGAGGGTAACGCAAGCGACAGGGCAACGTAGACCTGGTTCACTCAGGCGGAGCCTCTCAAACGGGAGGCTCCGCCTTTTTTATCTCATCTCCCATAGGGTAGATCAACAGGAGACCGGACCATGACTAGGAAGAACGATACGAGCCATCCTCCCAAGGGGAATGGCGCGGCTCAGGCGCCCGGCGGTTACGTGGACCCGTCCAGGCGGGAAGCGTCACCGTCCGCCCCGCAGACGAAGGATGACCAGGCCGCCCGTTCGGTGATGCACCCGGACAGCTTTGATCCCGAGTGGCGCTACTATCACGGCGCATGGGGAGGCTGACGCAAGGTATGCTATAATCGGCACGCAATAACCAAGCTTGATCGAGGGAGATGAGGCAATGCGCGTGCTTCTTTTGAAAGATGTCAAAGGCCTTGGCAGGATGGGCGAGCTCAAAGAGGTCTCGGGTGGTTACGCGACCAACTACCTGTTTCCCAACAAACTGGCCCAACCTGCAACTGAAGGCAGCGTGAAGCTGGCCGAGCAGATCAAAGTCGTCGCCGAGCGCCGGATCGAGAAGAAGAAGAGCGAGTCTAAGGCGCTGGCTGCGAAGTTCGAAGGCCAGACGGTCGTTATCAAGGCGCGTTCTGGCGAAGGTGACCGTCTGTACGGCTCCATCACCGCACAAGACGTGGCAGATGCGCTCAGCAAGAGCTCTGGCATGACTGTGGACAAGCGCATGGTGGAATTGGAGCATCCCATCAAGGCCCTTGGACGTCACGATATCGCCTTGCGGGTAGGAGGCGGCCTGACCGCCACTATTACGGTCATCGTCGAGCGCAGCATCGAACCGGGCTGAGAGAGTCTGCTTGTAGGGGCCCATGTGGGGTGGCGCTGCCCAAAGGCAGCGCCTTATTATTTCCGGCCCGTTAGCGCAGCGGGAATGTTGCGGTGTCCAGGTTGATGAAACCTCCGTCTTCCGCGCGGCGATACACCACGATGGTCACCGCCTCCGGTGAGGCACCGGCAGGCAAGACAAAGGGGTAGGCATCGGTGACCACTTCGCCGGGAAGCCACCGGGTAGTTGGATAAGCGCCAGAAACGGGATGCTGCCGGTCGACCTGGGCGGTTTCGGATCCGTCTTGCACGAGGCGGACGGAAGTGGACCAGTCGTGACCTGGCGTTCTTGTTGCCTGCCATACAAGGGTTACGACTTCTTCGCCGGTCGCTCGGTTGCGTGCTGATCTGCCGCCAGCCAGCAGGATGTCGTCGCCGAATGCCTGGCGCCAGGACAGAAGGTCCCCAGGGATCTCGGTCGTGGGATCCGCTCGAACCCAGGAAAGCGTGCGGCCCAGTGCGCTGTAGCGGGCGCTCGGATCCACTTCGGTCGGCACCAGGGGCAGCGCGGCCTCGGTCACCGCAAAGCCCGACCCGTCCAACAAGCCTCTCGCATCCGCGCTCGAGATCCGTTTCAGATCAGTGCGCTGGCCCCAGATCTCCGTCAGGTAACCCAGGCTCAGCGATTCAGGTTGTGTGCCCAGGATAGCTGTTCCTGGCGGCGGATCATCAGCGAGGATAGCCCATCCCGGCGCCAGCGCGGTGTCATCCGGGCGGCTGCTGGCGTCGGCGCGACCGAATGAAGCAGCGCCGCGATAGATCACCAGGACCAAGAGCAGTACGGTTATGACCCCTGTGACCCACCTGCTTCGGCCGCGCCGGATGACCCAATTGGCGCCGGCTGCGATCCCAAGCGCCAGGAGAGCATACACGGGCATGATGACCTGGTACCAGTTGCCCTGCCGGTCGATCCAGCAGAAGACGATGTAGATGGCGATGGTGGCATAGAGTAGCGCTGCGCGGCGTCTGCCGAGGGCCGCAATGCCGGCCAGGCCCGCGAGCAGCCCAGGCCATGTCATCTCGCCCCAGATGAGCGATGGGAAGCCCGGGGTCAGGAATGGCTGCAGCGACCAGGTTAGCTCGCCGCGACCCTGGCCGGTGGAGACAAAGCTGAGGAACCATGCCCAGGTGCTCTCCCACTGGCCTGCCCCGCGCCACTCCGGGTGCTGGGCGCCGCGCACGTAGACGTAGATGTAGCTCAACAAGGGCAGGATCATCAGGAGCGCGGCAGAACCGATCAGCCTGCCGCGGCGGATTACGCCTGGCTCGGTGCGGAGAATGAACCACAGCACTGGCGGCAGGATCGCAAGCACGGTGATCTGATGCGCCAGCCCGATCCCTGTCAACAGGGCCAGCCCTAACAGATAGCTGTCCTGCCGGGTCTCTTCCCACCTGAATGCCAGCAGGACGACGGCCAGCGTCCACACAACCGAAGAGGTGTATTGTTCGGTGGTGACTGCGTAATACCAGAAGAAATAGGTGAGGCCCAAGAACGCGGTTGCCAGCGCTGCGACGGGCCAGTTGCGCCCGGTTATCTTCAGGCAAAGCCAATAAAGCAGTGCGAGCGCCACCAGTGCCCAGAACGTCGAGTAGCTGGAGAGGATTTGGATCGGATTGTGGTCCGTGCCGAGCAGGGTGCGGCCCGCCCGGAACCACAGCCAGCCGCCCATCGTGTAAAGCGGATAGCCGGGTGCGTTGCTGGGGCGACCCTGTACCTGTGCATACTGGTGCGTGATCAGGTCTCCGCCTTCCAGCTCTCCGGGGCGCAGTCCATCGTCCAGCGTGAGCAGGTACAGTCCGGCGAAAAACACGACCAGAACGAGGCCGGCGATGCGCGAAAGACGCGCGGTGCGAGAGGAAGTCACACGCCGACTATACCGTGTGTCGGACGAGTTGGCAACTCGTTTCATCGGCGCGATAATCCGGCCCGCACACCGTTCGTGTGAATGCATTCAGGAGCGAATTTGCGTGACCTCATCCCAGCCACTCATCGGCATTCCGTCTGCCACCCACGTGGACCATGAATACAACGCCACCCCGAGTTACCGGTTCAACGGCAACTACCCTGCTGCCTTGGCTGCGTGTGGAGCGCTGCCGCTGGTGATCCCGCTCGATCTTCCGGCCGGCGTCTTGTCGGCCATCTTCGAGCGGCTGGACGGTCTTTGCCTGGCCGGCGGTGTGGATGTCGATCCAGCCGAATACGGCGAATCGCGCCACATCCACCTGGGAAGCGTCGACCGGGCGCGCGACGAGACCGAACTCGCATTGGCCCGGTGGGCCCTGGAGGCGGATCTCCCTGTGCTGGGCATCTGCCGGGGCATTCAGTTGCTCAATGTCGCAGCGGGCGGCAGCCTGTATCAGCATATTCCTGACCAGGTTGCCGGCGCACTGACCCACGATCACATGCTGGCAGACAGCCCGTGGGAACGGCCCACGCACAGGGTCGTCATCGAGCCAAACGGCTTGCTTGCGGGCATCCTCGGCGAGCGCGAGATCATGACCAACAGCTTTCACCACCAGGCAGTCAAGGTGATTGCGAGTAAATTCAAGGGGGTGGCTTACGCCGAAGACGGAGTAGTAGAAGGCATCGAACATCCTGAGAGGCGCTTCGCGGTGGCCGTGCAATGGCATCCTGAAGGCATGTTCCGCTCGGATCCCTGCGCGCGTAAGATCTTCGAGGCATTTGTGGCAGCCTGCTCGGGAACTTAACGGGCTCAATGCTGAGGCATGCAGAGGGGGCAATGACTCGGATCGGTGTGTTTGATTCAGGGGTGGGCGGGCTGTCCGTAGTCGCTGAGCTAATGGCGCAATTGCCCGCGCAACCGCTGATCTACGTGGCCGATCAGGCCAACGCGCCCTACGGCCAGCGCTCGCTGGCCGAGATTCGCGAGCTGTCCCACGGGATCACACGTTTCCTTCTGAGTCGAGGCGCGCACGTCATCGTGATTGCCTGCAACACGGCTTCCGCGGCCGCGCTGCACTGGCTGCGCAAGCAGTATCCGGGCGTCCCGTTCGTGGGCATGGAGCCGGCTGTCAAGCCCGCCGCCGAACGCACGCGCTCGCGGCACGTCGGCGTGATGGCCACCCAGGCAACGTTTCAGGGCGAGCTGTTTGCCAGCCTGATCAGCCGGTTCGGCGCGGACGTTACGGTGCACACCCAGGTGTGTCCGGCCCTGGTGCCGCTGGTTGAGGCGGGCGAGCTGGCGACGGATCGCGCGCGCGCGGCGGTGGCAAGTTATGTCACCCCTCTGATCGACGCAGGCGTGGATGAGCTGGTGCTGGGCTGCACCCATTATCCATTCTTGAGGCCCTTGATTGAGGCTGTTGCGGGTCCGGGAGTCGAGATCATCGATCCAGCGCCGGCTGTGGCGCGCCAGGTTGGCCGGGTCCTGGCCCATCACCACGCACAGGGAGCGGTAGAAGGGATGCGTTATGACTTCTACACTACGGGCGATCCGGCAACCTTCACGCGCAGCCTGCGCGAGCTTCTCCGCCTGAGCCATCCCGCGAAGCAGGCCGCCTGGACTCCACGCGGCCTGCAGATATCCCAAATATAACCCAAACCGAAATTTGGGATAAGTCGGAAAAGGCCGCCGTGTCTGGGTGATGGGCACCGCGATGGGCAGGGCTTCGCAATACGAAGCTCACCTACCGCTTGCGATAAGGTGAGGAGATGCCTAAGCCGCTGCTTTCAGGATGTACGACGTCCCCTTCTTATCGCCGATCTTCACCACCACGCCCTTATCCACCAGATCCGCCAGGTCCAGGCGCAGGGTCTCAGGGCTGACATCTTCGCACAGATCCCGATACTCGCGGTGCGTGATCCGGCCATACTGGCGCAGATACTGAATCGCCTTGATCTGCCGTTCGTTCAGGAGTCCATCCTCATCGGGCGCAAACCGGAGTGGATGGGGAATTCCTACGCCGCGACGCAATGTCACCACGACCGTGTTTTGGTCAGCCTTGAACTCCGGCTGCGGGTGACCGTGCTGTTGCATCAGCGAGAAGATCAGGTCGACTCCCAGGCCCAATTCCTCGATGAAGCGCCACTCATACAGGCCCTTCACCACTCTCGAATTGCGCGAAAAGTGCTCTTCCACCATGTTATCGAGGGTGATGTATGCGGGCAGGCTGCCGGGGCTGATGATCTCCAGGCGGTCGTCAAACTGTCTGACTTCGACGCGGCGGCCGGCCAGGCGGTACTCGCGGTGCGAGACTGCATTGACGAGCGCCTCACGCACGGCTTCCAAGGGCAAGATGGTATATTCCTCGCGCTTCAGGCCTCGCATCACCGCTTCACCGCGGAGCTCCACCAACAGCACCTGCCAGCATTTCTCGATGATGCGAGCTAACGCTCCATTGAAGTCCTCGCGTCGCGTGTAGCGCGCCTGGGGTTCCTTTCCCGGAAACCGGACGTAGGTAACGCCACTTTGCGGCAGGAATGCCTGTGGGTCCTTTCCGAACAGCAGAATGCCTGCCACGGTAACCTGCCCCGATCGCGTCACGGCCCCTAGCTGTTGCAGCAACTCGTCCGGCGTCTCGCCGAGATCACGGCCCACCCGCTTCTCCCGGTGTTCGATGTAATCGTTGATCACCTCGGGATCCAGGTCCTCGCGGGACGCCTCCGGAACGATCTCCTTTTCAAAGTCCAGGGTCGCCTTGCTGGCTGCAAGGTATTGCACGCGCTGCGCATCCATCGGCGTGTTGCCTTCACCGGTGCGGATCAGCATGCGCCCGTCGATCAGGCCGTGCAGGTCCGCGCTGCGCGCGACGATGATTGCTACTGCTAACCCTCCCCGGTCTTCGATACGCTCGATTTCGGTTCGCACGATGGGACGGCAGCGGGCCAGCGCAGCGCGCAGCAGGCTGTCGACGTCCTCGATCTGCAAATCGCCGGTGACTTCGCCGGCCGCGTCGACGCCCAACAAGACCGTGCCCCCGTCTGTGTTGGCAAACGCCACCAGCGTCTCCGCAAGCGCCTCTGCTGACGGGTCGGCCATGACGTCGACATAGAGACGGTCGCGCCGGATGATGGAGGCAAGAGAAGCCACTGTTCGATCCTCCAACTCAGGTTACAGACGCCTCGGCTACCTGGCCGTTGTCTTCTTCTACTACTTCCTGATGGGTGACACTGGCCTCAGCATCGGCCTTCGCTTCGGCGTGGGCTTTTTCTTCCACGACTGCAGACAGCCGGGCCATTGCCTTGACGGTGTCTCCGTTGCCGGGCGTTACCACCTTAACGCCTTTGGTCGCGCGGCCAGCCTGCCGGATGTCCTTCACCACGGTGCGAATGATGATGCCGTTCGATGTCATGATCGTGACCTGGTCGTCGGGATGTACCACGCGTGCAGCAGCAACCTTGCCCGTCTCCTCGATTCGCCGGTGGTCCAGCGCCCACACCCCCTGTGAGTTACGTCCGTGGGGGGGGAATTCGCTCATCGGGCTCCGTTTGCCGAATCCCAATTCGCTGACGACGAGCAGTTCGCCGTCGGGTTCGACGACATCGAATGCAGCAATGGTATCTTCGGGAGCCAGGCGGATGGCCTTCACGCCCGCAGCCGTGCGGCCCATGGGGCGCACCGCTTCTTCGCTGAAGCGGCATGCTTTGCCGCCCGAGGTTACGATCAGAAAATCATCCTTGCCGTGCGTGAGCAGTGCCCAGCCCAGCTCGTCGCCCGGCAACAGGTTCATGGCGATGATGCCGCTTGGCCGCACGTCGCGGAATTCGGCCAACTGCATCCGTTTGATCTTCCCTTTTTGCGAGAGCAGCGTCACGAATTCCGCCTGCTCGAAGTCAGGCACGATCAGGATCGCGGTCACCCGCTCCTGAGCATTCAGGTTCATTTTCTAATGAAACGGCAACCACCGGCCATCCCGAGCCGTCTCCGGCAGGTTGTAGACTCGCTGCCCATACACGCGGCCGCGGTCGGTGAAAAACAGCATATGATCCAGGGTGCGGGCGGAGAGGAGATCTACGACCTCGTCTTCGTCCTTTGTCCGCATTCCCTGCACGCCTCTGCCGCCACGCTTCTGGGCCCTGTAGGCGCTCAGGGGCGTGCGTTTGATGTAGCTGCCCTGCGTCACGCTGATCAACACTGCTTCCTGGCGGATCAGGTCTTCTTCTGAGAACCCCTCCGCAGCCTCAGCCACGATCTCGGTGCGACGGCTGTCGGCAAATTTCTCCCTGAGTTCCAGCACCTCGGCACGAATGACGCCGAGGATCAACGTGGGATCAGCGAGGAGAGATTCGTAGTATGCGATCTGCTTCAGCAGTTCCCGAAATTCGTCCTCGATCTTCTGGCGCTCAAGATGGGCCAGCCGCCGGAGCTGCATGTCCAGGATAGCTTGCGCCTGCCGGTCACTCAGGTTGAATCGAGCGATCAGCTTGGATTTGGCATCGTCTGCGCTATCCGCTGTGCGGATGATATGAATGACCTCGTCGAGGAACTCCAGTGCGATTCGCAGGCCCTCCAGGATATGTGCGCGTTCGCGCGCCACCCGGAGAAGATAATTCGTGCGCCGGCCGATGACTTCGATCCGGTGGTCGATGTAGATTTGCAGAGAGCGTTTGAGGCTCAGCAGCCGAGGCTCACCTCCGACCAACGCGAGCATATTCACCCCAAATGTGCTCTGCAGCGGTGTGAATTTGAACAGCCGGTTCAGCGTCTTGCGCGGTGATGCCGAGCGCTTGAGTTCGATCACGATGCGCATGCCCGACCGGTCGGATTCATCGCGCAGATCGCTTATATCGCTGATCCTGCCATCGCGTACCAGTTCGGCGATGCGCTCCAGGAGGTTGCTCTTGTTAAGTTGGTACGGGATCTCGGTGACGATGATGCGGTGCCGGCCGCTGCTCATTTCCTCGATGCGCGTGCGCGCACGCATCGTAATCCTGCCTTTGCCTGTGCCGTAGGCAGACTGGATTTCTTCTCGGCCGAGCAGCAGGCCGCCGGTCGGAAAATCCGGGCCTTTGATGAACTGCATCAGGTCTTCGACGGTGATATCGTCTACCTCAGTCCAGTGATCGATCAGGTGGACGATCGCGTCGACGACCTCTCCCAGATTGTGCGGCGGTATATTGGTTGCCATGCCGACCGCAATGCCGCTGTTGCCGTTCAGGAGCAGGTTTGGCAGGAGCGCCGGGAGAACGGTCGGCTCCTGCAGGCTGCCGTCGAAGTTGTCAATCCAATCGACGGTCTCCTTGTCGATGTCCGCCAATAGCGCCTCGGCGATGCGTGCCAGCCGGGCCTCAGTGTAGCGCATCGCTGCGGGTGAATCGCCATCCACCGAACCGAAGTTCCCCTGGCCGTCCACCAGCGGGTAACGCAGGCTGAAATCCTGCGCCATACGGGCCATGGCGTCATAAATTGCAGAGTCACCGTGAGGATGGTACTTGCCCAGCACATCGCCGACGATGCGGGCCGACTTGCGGTACGGTGTGCCCGTGCGGATGCCCATATCGTGCATGGCATACAAGATGCGACGCTGGACTGGCTTGAGGCCGTCGCGGGCATCGGGCAGCGCGCGCGCCACGATTACGCTCATCGCATAATCGAGATAAGACCCTCGCATCTCATCATCAATGCTGATCGGCCGGATGACTCCCAAATTGTCCGGGTTCGTTGGGATTTCGTTATTCATACCGCTCCTTGGCGTTCAGACAACACGTATCTTATTATACCTCAGGACGGC
This sequence comes from uncultured Anaerolineales bacterium, assembly GCA_964387985.1. Taxonomy (GTDB): domain Bacteria; phylum Chloroflexota; class Anaerolineae; order CG2-30-64-16; family CG2-30-64-16; genus JALOOB01. The sequence goes on from CAYLZG010000044.1 coordinate 26,614, forward strand.
GTTTCCTTCTATTTTTGAGCGCGTTATTTGAGCGCGTTAAATGAAGGGACGGGGTCCTCCCGCCGCTTCGGGCGAGGGACCCCGTCCCAGGTGAAATGGAGATCAGGCGCGGATCAGCGACTCATCAGGCGCTGTGCCTGACCCCGCCAGTCCTCTTTGATCACGCGTTCCAGGTTGCCGCGGCTGACCTTGTCGAGCACCTCGTACGATGCTTCGGCCAGCTGTC
>CAYLZG010000045.1:0-7826 GCA_964387985.1 uncultured Anaerolineales bacterium
CGGCGGTGCCAGGTCCTCTGGCGGCGGTGCCAGGTCCTCTAGCGGCGGCCTGAATGGCGCCTACGAGCTGCTGGTTGGGTATCGTACGGGCGACATGTGGGCGCCGAAGCTGGACGCGTCCGAGGCTTTGCAAGCCGGTGCGAAGCATTTCGTCGAGTGCATCCAGAGCACCGGCGGCTCCGGCAGGGCCGGCGGCTCCGGGGAAGCCGGGCAGCCGATGACGGGTGGCGAAGAGGGCTTGCGTGTCGTCACGATTCTGGAAGCTGCGCAGCGTTCTCTCGAGCTGCGCAGCCGGCCGGTGGAACTCGCCTGGGAAAGGGTGGCAGCATGACGGACCTTACGCCTGGGAAGATTGCCACCCCAATGCGCGTGGTCAAGGCAGTGCACGGCCGCAAGGACGTGGACCCGGATCCCGATTTCGAGATCGGGCTCTCCGAACACCTGCGCGATAAGTTGGGACGCGAGGGGCTGCTTGACCTGTATGGCCGGTTCGCGGCCGGTGAGGGTCCGCTCGACGTGCTCATGCGCAGGGCGATCTGGCGTGCTCTGGCCCGCCGGTTCGGCCACGGGGTGACAATTGGGTCTGGAGCCGGTATCAAGCACCCTGAAACGTTCGAAATCGGCAATGGGGTGTTCATCGGCGCTCAATCCTACATCCAGGGACGTTTCGACGGGCGCTGCATCATCGGTGACCATGTGTGGATCGGGCCGCAGAGTTACTTCGACGCGCGGGATCTGGTGATCGGGGAGTCGGTCGGCTGGGGGCCTGGGGCCAGGGTTCTGGGCTCAGAGCATACGGGCAGCCCAATCGGGGTTCCCATCATCCGGACCGACCTGGAGATCCGCCCGGTTCGTGTTGAGCGTTGGGCGGATATCGGGACAGGCGCAATCCTGCTGCCGGGGGTGACCGTCGGCAGGGGCGCGATCGTGGGCGCGGGAGCGGTGGTCAACCGGGATGTGCCCCCCTTTGCGGTGGTAGCCGGGGTTCCGGCGCGCTTCCTGCGCTGGAGAGAGGGAATGGACGACATGGACGTGCGAGAGGTTGAAGGTTGGGGGAAATCATGAGATTTGAGCGTTCACTGGTTACGGGTGGGGCCGGGCTGATCGGTTCCCATATCGTCGATCAACTGCTGAAGCTGCCGGTCAAACAGGTTGTCGTCTTCGACAACTTCGTACGCGGACGGCCGGAGAACCTCGCAGCTTCGCTCGGGGATCCGCGGCTCTGCATCGTGGAGGGCGACATCCGCGACAGGGCTCGCCTGGAAAAGGCCATGCGCGGGAAGGATATCGTCTTCCACCAGGCCGCTCTCCGGATCACGCAATGTGCTTCGGAGCCTCGCCTGGCAATGGAGGTGCTGGTCGACGGAACCTTCAACGTGGTCGAAGCTGCCGCGGCTGGAGGCGTGAAGAAGATCGTCACCGCGTCGACCGCATCGGTGTACGGCATGGCGGAGGAATTTCCGACGGATGAGCAGCACCATCCGTACAACAACCGCACCCTGTACGGCGCGGGGAAGATCTTCAACGAGCAACTCCTGCGGAGCTTTCACGAGATGTGCGGCCTGGACTATGTGGCACTTCGCTACTTCAACGTCTACGGGCCGCGCATGGACATCCACGGGCTGTATACGGAGGTTCTCATCCGCTGGATGGAGCGAATCGAAGCGGGCCAGGCGCCGATGATCCATGGCGATGGGCGGCACACGATGGACTTCGTCTATGTCGAAGATGTTGCCAGGGCCAACCTGCTTGCCGCGGAGCGCAACATCAGTGACCAGGTCTTCAACGTCGCCAGCGGCCGCGAGACGAGCTTGAAGGATCTCGCGGAGACGTTGTTAAGGGTGATGGGGAGCGACCAGACGATCGAATTCGGCCCCCCCCGCAAGGTGAACGGCGTGCCGCGTCGCGTGGCTGACACCCGAAAGGCACGGGAAGTGCTGGGATTCGAAGCGCAGGTCCCTCTCGAAGAGGGCCTCCGGCGCCTGGTAGAGTGGTGGCGCGACGAAGCGGCGTTGGTCAAGGAGAGCAGCAGTGAAAGATCACTCTTACACTATTCCTCTTGCTAAGCCGTGGATGGATGAGCTCGAGGCTGACGCGGTGCGGCGTCCGATCTTGTCCGGCTGGGTCACCCAGGGACCGGAGGTCGCAGCATTCGAGCGGGAGTTTGCCGAAGCCGTGGGCACGGCGCATGCGTGTGCTGTCTCCAACTGCACGACTGCCCTTCACCTGGCGCTCCTGGCCGTGGGCGTGCAGCCGGGGGATGAGGTCATCACAGTCAGTCACTCCTTCATCGCCACGGCCAACAGCATCCGGTACTGCGGCGCCATCCCGGTTTTCGTGGACATCGAGCCCCGCAGCTTCAACATGAATCCAGCCTTGATCGAGGGCGCGATCTCCTCGGTCACACGGGCGATCCTATGCGTGCACCAGATGGGTATGCCATGCGACATGCCAGCCATCCTCGACGTCGGGCGCCGGTATGGCTTGCCTGTGATCGAAGACGCCGCCTGTGCTATCGGGAGCGAGATCCTTGTGAACGACAGGTGGGAGCGAATCGGTAAGCCGCACGGAGACATCGCCTGCTTCTCCTTCCACCCGCGAAAGGTGATCACCACGGGCGATGGCGGGATGCTGACCACATCGCGGCCGGAGTGGGATAAGCAGTTCCGCCTGTGGCGGCAGCACGGCATGGGCGTTTCGGACACGCTCAGGCACAAGGCACACTCCGTCGTCTTCGAAGACTATGCCACTCTGGGCTACAACTACCGGATGACCGATATCCAGGCAGCAGTGGGTCGCGAGCAGCTCAAACGCCTGCCCCAAATCGTGGCACGGCGCAGGGAGCTTGCTGAACGGTATCACGACCGCCTATCGGCGATAGAGGGCGTCACCTTGCCGGAGGAGCCGGCCTTCGCGCGCACCAACTGGCAGAGTTACTGCGTGCGCCTGCCCCCCGAGTGTGACCAGCGCGAGACCATGCAGAAAATGCTCGACGCTGGCGTCTCGACCCGGCGGGGGATCATGAACACGCACCGCGAGCCAGCGTATGCCAGCCAGCCCTGGCGCTGCGAACACTCTGCAGCTGGCGGAGAATTCTCGGCTGCCCGAGGATGCGCTGAGCTGGTCGAGAGCGAGCTCGCCCAGGACCGGTGCATCCTTCTGCCGCTGTATCACACGATGACTGAGGTCGAACAGGATCACGTGATTGCCGCCTTAGCATCCGCTTGTCTCGCTGGGAGCGAGTAGAACGAGGTGACTGAACATGGGTAAGTTGTTGAGATACCTGCTCGTCCTGTTCTGGCTCCTGGCCTTGGCGCCGCCAGGAACGCTGGCCGCGGAGGCTGGCCTTCAGCCTCTGGCGGTTCAGACGTCCATAGAGCCGCAGCGCCTTGCGCAGGACCAGGCGAAGGAGAAGAGCGGAATCAACTCCGTCGCGAACAGTCCCACGGAAGACCTCATTGCGGCCGGCGCAGCAGACACGCGCATCTTTCTCTGGGACAGCGCTAACGGGCAGCTTCGCTATGAGCTCGCCGGTCACGCAGGCGCAGAGGTCAGCGCAGTGGCATTCAGCCCGGACGGCAAGATTCTGGCCAGTGCAGGGAGGGACAGTGTGATCCGGCTGTGGGATGCGGCTGGCGGAACCCAGATTCGCGAACTCGCCGGTCACGAGCAGCCTGCGCGCACCCTCGCGTTCAGCCCCCATGGCGCGCTGCTGGCCAGCAGTGGTGAGGACTCACGCGTGCTGCTCTGGGATGTCGCAACAGGTCGCCTGCAAACCGTCCTCACGCAGAATCCGGATTTCCTGAGCAAACTCGCCTTCAGCCCAAATGGCCAGTGGCTGGCCGGCGCCAGCCATGATGGGCGCATCACCGTATGGGATGTCGCAACTGGCGAGGCGCGGGCCACGTTGCGCGGACACGAAGCAGAGGTCACCGACATCGCCTTCAGCCCGGATGGGGCGACGCTGGCAAGTGCAAGTGCTGATGCGACGATCCGGCTCTGGGACTTCGCGACGGGCACGCAGCGTGCGGTCGTCCGGGGTCCGGCGCAGCGGATGACGAGCGTGGCGTACAGTCCCGACGGCCAGGTGCTGGCCAGTGCAGGGGCGGACAAAATGGTGACGCTGCGCGATCCGCTGACGGGACGTGTTCAGCGCACGCTCAACGGACATCAAGGCGGCGTCACGGGCCTGGCCTTCACACCGGACAGCCACAGGCTGGATAGCAGCAGCGAAGACAACCAGGTCATCCAGTGGGATGTTGCATCCGGCCGGCCGGTTCGCACGTTCGTGCCTCCGGCGAAGGCCGCTGGTGCTGGCCTGCCCGACGGCGCACGAGCAGCGGCAATGACATCTGAGGTTGAGAGCGCTGCCGCCGCAGCACTGAGCGACGGACCTGGTGGTCCCATCCTGATCGCCGTGCCGTCAGGGTCGTCGTTCGGCCGCTACTATGGCGAAATCCTGCTCAATGAGGGTTTCAACGCATATACGATCGCAGAGCTGGCGTCTATCACACCGGCCACACTCACCTCGTATGACCTGGTCATCCTGGCGCAAGCCTCGCTCTCCGCGGCGCAGGCCGGCATGTTCGGCGACTGGGTGGCCGCGGGCGGCAAGTTGATCGCAATTCGGCCCGACAAGCAGCTGGCGCCCCTCCTGGGGCTCGCCGATGCCGGAGGCACGCTGGCGGATGGGTATCTCCGCGTGAATACAGGCAGGATTCCGGGCAACGGGATCGTATCAGAGACGATCCAGTACCACGGGGAGGCCGATCGATACGCGCTCGACGGGGCTGCCTTACTCGCCACGCTGTACGGCAGCGCTGGCGCAGTCACATCTCATCCGGCGGTCACGCTGACCGGCGTCGGGAGCGCAGGCGGCCAGGCGGCTGCCTTCACATTCGATCTGGCCAGGTCGGTGGCGTATACACGACAGGGTAATCCGGCGTGGAGCGGCCAGGAGCGCGACGGTTTCACACCGATTCGCTCGGACGACTTGTATTTCGGCGCCTCGGCTGGGGACCCTCAACGGAATTGGGTGGATCTGGACAAGGTCGCCATTCCTCAGGCCGATGAGCAGATGCGGCTGCTGGCCAATTTGATTACGAGCATGAACCTGAGCAAGAAGCCTTTGCCGCGCTTCTGGTATTTCCCGCGCGGTTTCAAGGCCGTCGTGGTGATGACTGGCGATGACCACGGCAACAACGGCACCGCGGGACGGTTCGACCAGTTCCTCGCAAGCAGCCCCGCAGGGTGCAACGTGGACGACTGGGAGTGCATTCGGGGCACCTCGTATGTCTATCCGGGCACACCGCTGACCGACGCACAAGCCGCGGCTTATGCTGCGCAGGGTTTCGAGATCGGACTTCACGTGAGCACCACGTGCCAGGATTGGGCCTCGGCTTCCCTGGCGTCGACCTACAGCAGCCAGCTGGCAACGTGGAGCACCCAGTATCCCAGCCTGCCGGCGCCCCAGACCAACCGGACCCACTGCATCGTGTGGAGCGACTGGGGCACTCAGGCCCGGGTATCGTTCGATCACGGCATCCGCCTGGACACCAACTACTATTACTGGCCGCCCAGTTGGATTACCAACAGGCCGGGCTTCTTCACCGGCTCCGGCATGCCGATGCGCTTTGTAGATCTGGACGGTTCCCTGATCGACGTCTACCAGGCGGCTTCGCAGATGACAGATGAGTCGGGCCAGTCCTATCCATACACGATCGATGCGCTGCTGGACGCTGCGCTCGGTCCCGAGGGCTATTATGGTGCGTTCACCATCAACGCGCACACGGACGTGGCTTCCTCGAGCGAAGCCAGCGCGGTGGTGGCATCGAGCCAGGCGCGCGGGGTGCCCATTGTGTCGGCTCGCCAGATGCTGGCGTGGCTCGATGGCCGCAATAACTCCGCCTTTGCCAACATGGCATGGGATGGCGGGACGCTGAGCTTTACGGTCAATCCTGGAGCTGGCGCCAATGGCCTGCAGGTGATGATCCCGGTGCATTCGCAGTCGGGAACCCTGGCCGGCCTCACGCGAGACGGCAGCACGGTCAGCTACACGACCCAGAACATCAAGGGTGTGGAGTATGCGTTTGCCGCCGCCGCAGCGGGCAGCTATGCTGCGACTTATCAGTCTGACACAATCGCGCCGGAACTCCTGGGGACAGTTGCGGCTGCAGGCGCTACCGGAGTCGATACCGGGGCGAATGTCCTGGCCAGCTTCAGCGAGGCGATGGATCCTGCTACGATCAACGGAGCGACCTTCCAACTGCGTGATCCATCCGACAACCTGATTCCCGGTGCGGTGACCTACCATGCCGCAACGCGCAGCGCGATCCTCGTGCCCGATGCCGCGTTGGCACCCGGGACTACTTACACGGCAAGGCTCGCCGGGGCAGGCAGTGCTCCGAGGGCTACCGACCTTGCGGGCAATTCACTTGGTGCCGATCGAACCTGGTCCTTCACCACCAGCACCGGCCCAGCCTGCCCGTGCACGATCTGGGATGCAGGAGCCACGCCTGCCGTGGCGTCTGAGAACGATCCGAACGCGGTGGAGCTGGGAGTCAAGTTCCGCTCCGATGTTGCGGGCACGATCAGTGGCATTCGCTTCTTTAAGGGACCGGGGAATTCCGGCGTCCACACCGGCAATCTGTGGACGAGCACCGGCGAGCTGTTGGCCACGGCGACGTTCACCAACGAGACCGCGTCCGGCTGGCAGCAGGTCAACTTCGCTGCGCCCGTGCCCATCGCTGCTGATACGGTCTATGTCGCTTCATACCACACCAGCGTGGGCTACTATGCTGCTGATTCTGCCTATTTTGCGAGCGCAGGAACAGACCGGGCACCCCTGCACGCCTTGCGGGACGGTGAGAGCGGGGGAAATGGGGTGTACGCCTACGGCAGCAGTCGTTTCCCGACCAACGTTTACAATGCGACGAACTACTGGGTGGACGTCGTCTTCAACCTGGCTGCACCGGATACGACAGCGCCGGCCGTGGCAGCAACTGATCCGCTCGCCGGAGCGAACGGTGTGGATATTCGGGCCGCAGTCCGCGCGACCTTCAGTGAGCCGGTGGACTCAGGGTCGATCGGTGCCGTCACGTTTAAGCTTCGGGACCCGGCCGATGCGGTGATACCGGCAGCCATCACTTACAATAGCGCGACGAACTCGGCGGCCCTGCAGCCTGATAATGCGCTCAGCCAGAATACCACGTACACTGCCCGTGTCCTGGGCGGTGCATCAGGCGTAAAGGACCTGGCCGGCAATCCGATGGTGAACGACTTCACCTGGTCGTTTACCACGGGCGCGGATCCTTGCAGCAACGCGCCGAACCCCATCGCTGCGGAGAACTGCCTGCCAGGCAATCCTCAGAGCGAGTGGGATGTGACTGCCGCGGGCGATCCCAGCATTCAGGGCTTCGCCACCGACATCAGCGTTAATCGAGGCAGCACGGTTTCGTTCAAGATCAAGACCGATGCCGCGGCATATCGCCTCGATATCTACCGCTTGGGATACTATGGCGGTATGGGCGCGCGCAAGCTGGCGACGGTCCTGCCTTCGGTGGCTCTCCCGCAGTCGCAGCCAGCTTGTCTCACCAACGCGAGCACGGGGCTGATCGACTGCGGCAACTGGGCAGTCTCAGCATCCTGGCCGGTGCCGGCCGGGGCCACGTCAGGCATCTATTTTGCGAGGCTGGTCCGCAGTGACACTGGCGGCGCCAGTCATATCGTCTTCGTTGTCCGCGACGACGCGAGCACCTCTGACCTGCTGTTCCAGACATCTGACACGACCTGGCAGGCCTACAACGAGTATGGCGGGAACAGCCTCT
>CAYLZG010000045.1:7880-26064 GCA_964387985.1 uncultured Anaerolineales bacterium
CGGGGCCAAGCCGCCGCGGGCGTTTGCTGTCAGCTACAACCGTCCCTTCAATACTCGTGCGGTCGATGGCGGCCAGGACTGGCTCTTCAATGCCGAGTATCCCATGCTGCGTTGGTTAGAGGCGAACGGGTATGACGTCACATACTTCACGGGGGTGGACAGCGACCGGTTCGGGAGCCTGATCCCCAATCACAAGGTCTTTCTCTCGGTCGGGCACGATGAGTACTGGTCAGCCGCTCAGCGTGCGAATGTCGAATCGGCGAGAGATGCAGGCGTGAGCCTGGCCTTCTTCAGCGGCAACGAAGTGTTCTGGAAGACACGCTGGGAGAGCAGCATTGACGGATCCGGGACACCTTATCGCACGCTGGTCTCCTACAAGGAGACCCACGCGAATGCGAAGATTGATCCGGAGCCATCGATATGGACGGGGACTTGGCGCGACCCGCGTTTCAGCCCGCCGGCGGATGGCGGTCGCCCGGAGAATGCCCTGACGGGCACGATCTTCATGGTCAACAACGGTGCCACGACCGCGATCCAGGTGCCTGCTGACGACGGCAAGATGCGCTTCTGGCGCAACACCGGCATCGATGCCCTGGGTCCGGGCGCCACCGCGACGCTCGCCGCGGAGACGCTCGGCTACGAGTGGGACGCGGACCTGGACAACGGGTTCCGGCCCGCGGGCCTCATCCGCCTGTCGACGACGACGGTTGCAAATGCTCCCGTGCTGCTGGATTACGGTTCGAGTTATGGCTCAGGCACAGTGACGCACAACCTGACGCTGTACCGCAAGGGCAACGCGTTGGTGTTTGGGGCCGGCACCGTTCAATGGGCGTGGGGTCTGGATAATAATCACGACCGCGGCTCGACAGCACCGGACGTGCGAATGCAGCAGGCAACGGTCAACTTGTTTGCGGATATGCTGGCACAGCCGGCCACCCTGCATCCCGGCCTGGTGCAGGCCACGGCTTCGACGGATACTGCGCCGCCTGCCTCATCCATCACCTCGCCGGCAGCTGGGGCGATCGTGCCCCTCGGCACACCCCTGACTGTGTCAGGTACGGCCGCGGATAACGGCGGCGGCCGGGTGGGTGCGGTCGAAGTATCATTCGACGGCGGAACGCGTTGGCATCCTGCCACGGGACGCGGCGCCTGGAGCTACACCTGGACGCCCGCCACGGCCGGCGCCCTCGTGATCATGAGTCGCGCAGTGGATGACAGCGGGATTCTGGAGGTCGCAACGGCAGGTATCACCATTGCGGTAGGTGATGCCACTCCACCTGCCGCGCCAGGCGGCCTGACCGCTGCGGGCTCGGGTGCCGGGATCAGCCTGGCGTGGAATGCGAACACGGAAGCGGACCTGGCCGGCTACAATGTCTATCGCAGCGCGAGTTCCAGTGGGCCGTTCATCCGGCTCAACGCCGCGCTGCTGACCGTCACATCCTACAACGACACCGCAGCGCCCAGCGGCGTCATCTCCTACTATCGCGTGACGGCCGTCGATACCGGTGGCAACGAATCGAGCCCGGCCACGGCAAGTGCCGTGCGCCCAGACGTTGCGCCGCCTGCGCCACCGGCCGGCCTCACTGCGACCGCATCGACAACTGGCATCAACCTGGTCTGGAGCGCTAACGCTGAGGCAGACCTTGCCGGCTACAACGTCTACCGCAGCCAGAGCGCTTCGGGACCCTTCGCGCGCATCAATGCAAGCCCGGTTGCCACGACGTCCTATCAGGATACCCTTGCGCCCCAGGGGACCTCCTTCTACCAGATCACGGCGCTCGATCTTTCGGGCCTGGAGTCGGCTCCGTCGGCAGACGCCAGTGCCGCGATGGCAAAGGCCAATCGCATGCAAAATCCGGGGTTTGAGTTGGACGCGGACGGCGATGGCAGGCCGGATGCATGGTCCACTCACGCGGCATTCACGCGCAACAACGTGGCACCGCGCGGCGGAACGTACGCGGGCTTGCATTCGTCATCCGGAAACGTGGGGTACACACTGGCTCAGACCCTACCAGGTCTGAGCGCCAGGACATCCTATACGTTTGCCGGTTGGGTGTATATTCCTGCAACGACGGATAATTTCAAGTTCCAACTTCAGATTCGCTGGCGCAACGCTACGAATCGGGTCATCACCACGAAGAACGTGCGGACGCTCAGCGCCGGAACCGGAGGGTGGATGCTGGTAACCTCAACACAGCAGTCGCCCAGTGGAACGGCCAGCGCCGAAGTGCTGATGGTCACCAGCAGCCTGAGCGCTACGGTCTATGTCGATGAGTTCGCGTTCCGATGAGACGTGTGATCGCGTAGACCGTGTCTGGGGCTGGAAGAAAGCATAGAAGACCCCCGGCGCCGAGGTTCCAGCGCCGGGGGTCTTTGCATCTGATTCCGTCAGGCGGGATGACTGCCGGCAGACATACCAAGCAGCTGGCGCCGGCTTCGGAGTCGCATCTTGTACAGGACGCTGGCCACATGGTGCTTGACGGTATTCTCGCTGATGACAAGCTCCTCGGCGATCTCCCTGTTGCTTGCTCCCCGAGCCAGCGCGTCAGCGATTTCTTTCTCACGCCTGGTGAGTCCTTCCATTCCCCGTGCTTTCGCGGCCTGAAGTTCTGTGGCGATGCCAGCTTCCTGTCCGCAATCGCCCCGGCGCATGGCTTCGCCCAGCACTCGCTGAAACAATGGGGGAGTCAGGACCGTGTCTCCGTGTCTTGCGCGCCTCAGGTACGAAAATAGCTCGTTCATCGACAGGTCCTTCGGCAGATACCCTTTGACCCCCATGCGAATCGCCTCCCAGGCACACCTCTCGTCCTGCCCGGTCGTGAGGATCACCACCGTTGTCTCGGGCATGCACGAAAGTATGCACCGCGCGACATCGAACCCGGAGCCGTCAGACAGATGCAGTTCGGTAAGCACCACAGATGGTTTCGTCTCGCGCGCGTGCTCGACGGCCTCGTGCACCGAGCCCGTTTCTCCCACAACAGTCCAATCGGGCTGCTGGCCAATGATGAGCGCCAATCCCTGGCGGAACAACGACTGCTGATCTACGAGCAATACACTCGTCTGTGTCATGCTGGAGCTCCCTGCAATGATTCCGCTATATCTCCAGTGTGTATTTTACACTCTCCTGGTCCCGAACGTAACAGCCAGACGTCGTATGCGGAACTAATACAAAAGTATGAGAAGTTAGCGCCGATCCAGCCCGTAGATCCGCATCGGGTTGTCGTAGAACCATAGCCTGGCCAGGTGGAGTGCGTACTCCATGTTCATTTCTCCGGCAGCGACACGGGATGCAAACGCAGCCGAGACTGCCTCCCGGGCCATCACGAGATGTCCATACACCTTGTGCACCGCGGCACGGTAGTCGCCGCCGAAGGCAATGACCTTGGTTACGGGCACCAGGTCAATCAACTCGTCCAGGGCGCGGACCGTCTGGGTCTGGGAGATGACCGGCGCCCAGCAGAGATTCAGGGTGACGTTGGGGAGCAACTTGCCCATCATGAGCGCGTCGCGAATCATCGGTGCGCCCAGGTGGAAGAGGTCGAAGCGGACATCGCTGCGGCGAACGGCGAACGAAAACATCATCTTGGGGTCCACCCGGCGAAAATCTCCCCAGTATCCCGTATGCACTGCAACGGGGATGCCGGCTTCGGCCGCGACATCCAGGCATTTGTCGAAAAGATAGTCTCGCAGCGCGGGGCACGCGCCTTCAAGCGCGCCGTCACTCGCAGCCGCTTGCATCTCTCGGCGTGCAGACTCCACCTGGGGAGCACGGTATTCGCCCACATACATCTTGAATCCGACTGCTCCGGCAGCCACCTCGGCGCGCAAGAGAGACTGAGCGACGTCGACTGCCTCCTGGAGATCGATGATCCGCCGGCCCGCTCGTCTCGATAGCTCCCGCAGTATGCTGGACCCGGGAAGTTCCCAATTCCAGCTGGATGCCGGGCCTGGATCGTCGCTCTTGAGCAGCATCGTGATTCCGCGGAGGACAGGGTCAGCAGGAAAGGACGCCTGATCGACGCAGGAAATGGCGCACCGTATGTGACAACGCTCCCGCAGTATCTTCTGATACAACCCCGGCTGGTTGTCCTTCCTGATGCATTCGGCAAGCTCATGGATCGTGGAATCGTTGATGTCGGGGAGCCCGAACAGATCACGCGCCGTAATCAGGAGCGCGCGTGAGAAGGAGGTGTTGCGTGCTGCCTCCCAGTACGGACGTATCAGCGGCCACCAGTCGTCAACCGCTCTGTTCCCGTTCGAGCGCATCGTCGCCTTGAAGCTCGCGGGCAGCCCCGCCGATTCCAGGTCATGCCAGATGTAGCCTCCGGCAAACATGTTCAGCCCGCTGTAGCCCGCGGCCAGGTACTCGGACTCTGTGGGTAGATGTTCGTGTGCGTCCACAATCTCGAATTCGGAGATCGCATGGTAGAGATCTTGGGCTATATCTGTTAATCGCATTCTGATCTTCCAGGGTATCGTTCACAGGCAGGACGGAAATGACTGCAATGGGGATTATCGCCGTGGCAGGGCGCGCAGGCAAGTGACGCGGGCGCGGGTAGCGCAACGCGGGCTAAAGGTGTAAGATTCTCCCCGTGAAAGATCCCTTACCAACCAACCGACCGAGAGGAGACATAATGGGGCAAGAAGTGGCAAACAACTCCCGCGACGAGGTGCTTGGCCTCCTGAACGGCCGGCGAGGTGAGCGTCGCCCGTGTTTCAGCGGCCTGATCAGCGTCACCGAGCCCGGACTGCAGAGCCTCGGTCTGCGTTTCGGCGAGATCCATACGAATGCAGTCAAGATGGCCGCAGCGGCCGCGACGAGCTATCGCCTCTTTGGGCTCGAGTCGGCCGTCGTGCCCACCGACATCTGCGTCGAGGCCGGCGCGCTCGGTGCGGAGGTGGACTTCCGGATCGAATCTCCCCGTCCCGACTTCCCCACCGTCATCAAGCCGGTGGCCGCCTCTCTCGGTGACCTGCACATCGCACCGCCAGCCAGCGTGGCGCGCCACGAGCGGATCGCAACTGTGGTCGAAGCCATCGGTTTGTTGAAGGCGGATGTGGGCCAGGAGGTCGCGGTCGGCGCGTGGGTGCCGGGCCCCGCCACCCTGGCCATGTACCTGGTCGATCGCGGCAGCCTGCTATCCGACATGATGAGCGCGCCGGGTGGGCTGGCAGGTCCGCTGGACGCGTTGGCTGACGTGTTGGCAGAGGTCGCGCTGGCGTACCGGGCCGCGGGCGCAGACTTCATCACCATCCACGAAATGGGCGGCTCGCCGGGCATGCTAGGGCCCGCTCTGTTTGGCCGGGTCGTCCAGCCTTCGCTCAAGCGCTTGATTTCTGCCCTGCCCGCGCCGCGCGTGTTAAGCGCCTGTGGACGGACAAATCGCGGCATGAAGCTGTTGTTTGAATGTGGCGCGGAGGCGCTCAACGTAGACCAGGCGAACAACCTGGCGCAATCGCGGGTGGCCCTGGGGCAGGAGGCGATCCTGTTCGGCAATATCGATCCGGTGGGCACGCTCGCGGAGGGTGATGAGACCGCGGTACGGGAGGCCGTGCGACGGGCGATCGACGAGGGTGCAGACGCAGTCTGGCCGGGATGCGACCTGTGGCCGCGCGTGCCGGCTGCGAATATTCGGGCCATGGTCCACGAGGCGTCCAGCTACCGCGGCGCGGCGGGCGCACGCGCGCCAGCGTGAGATACGGTGCCGGTGCGATGCAGATGAGATGACGGTCACCCTCTACCTGGCCCCCACCTCCGCCGTGGCCCTGGACCACGCCAGCGCGGTTGCCCGCTCGACCCAGGCGCATCGCTCCCTCGCGCGCGTCAGCTTTCTGCTGCCCAGCGGCGATGCGATCCACCAACTCCGCAGGTCCCTGGGCGATGCGATGGGCGTGCATCTGCTCCAGTTTTACAACCTGGGCAGCGGGCTGCTTGCCCGGTCGGACAGCACTGTGCGGGAGATGACCGACACGGCCACGCGCCGGCTGGTCCATGCCCTGCTCAGCGAGGCAGTTGCGCGGGGTGACCTGACGACCTTTAAGCCAGTCTGGGACATGCCGGGCTTCACCGCAGTACTGGTCGAGTGGCTGCGCGAGATGAAGACCCAGGGCATTCCGCACCAGGACGTCACCGCTCACGCGCTGGCCGGGGGCAATGACCGTGACCGGCAACTGGCGCTCCTGTACGACCGCTACCAGGTGTTCCTGCAGGGTTCCGGCTGTGCAGACGCGGACGGCCTGCTATGGCTGGCCGCCGAGGCGCTGGAGAACGATCTCCGGCTCTCCATCGAGACCGGCCACCTCCTGGTGGTGGGCTTCGACCAGTTCAGTCCCGTCCAGCTGCGCATCCTGAAGGCCCTGGCGTCCCGACTGCCTCGGGTATCCATCTACCTGCTCTGGGATGCGGCGCGACGGGCGGACAGCCTGGCTCTCAGCCGCCTGAGCGGGACGCGCGACGCGCTGGTGGCCGCGTTCGCGCCGGGAGTTGAGTGGCTGGGCGAGGCTGCCGGCGCTATTTCGGCGCTCGACCGCGTGCGCTGGAGCCTGTTCGAGGCAGACCGCCCGCCGATCGTTGATGACATTCCGCGGAGCATCGTGACGGTGGCAGCGCCGTCGCGCGAGAGCGAAGTGCGCTGGGCGCTGCGGACGATCAAGAAGATGCTGCTGGATGGCGTCGCAGCGGAGCAGATAACGCTGCTCGCACCGCATCCCGATGCCTATGCGGCGATCGTGGCCGCAGTGGCCGGTGAGTACGGCGTGCCGGTAACTGGCGAGCTCCAGCTGGCCCAGGCGCCTGCCGCCGCAGCGCTGTTCAACCTCATCGGCCTGGCACCGGACTTTCCCTGGCGCGCCACCTTCGATGCCCTGCGCTCGCCCTATATCGCGCAGCCCTGGCTGACCGCGGCGCAGATCGAGCTGCTGGACCAGCTCACGCGCGAGCGGCCCGTGGTTGCCGGACGCGATCAGTGGCGTTTTGCGCTTCAGCCGATCGCGCGTCGCGGCGGTGATGAGGCACTCGACAGGGACGAAGATATGGGATCGCTCCCGCTGGCAGCGACCGTTTCGCCGGAAGAGCTTGCGGCCATCGAGGCAGGGCTGACTGCCTTCTTCGATCACCTGTCGCCACCTTCGGCTGCCACCCACCACGCCCACACCCTCTGGGTGCAGGAGGCGCTGCTGGGCCTGTTCACCGGTGAAGAGGATGACGGCGCTGCGGCAGGCCGGCCAACCCTGGACCTGTTGGAGCGCTGCCGCCAGGGGCCTGATGCCGGACGCGACCTGGCCGCACTGGCGGCACTCCTGCACGGCCTGCGCGACTTGGTCCAGGCAGCCGGTCTCGTGCCGCCAGGCCAGAACAGGGTCGTGTCCTGGGAGGCCTACAGGACCGATGTGCTGGAGATCCTGCCCGCGGTGTGTCTGCGCTCCGATCCAACTCACCTTGCAGTGAGCTTTGGGCCCCTGGAGGCTGGTCGCGCGGTGGCAGTCGATCATCTCTTCGTGCTAGGCCTGGCCGAGGGTGAGTTCCCCCGCTTGCCCCCTCCCGATCCGTTCTACACTACCGCAGAACGCGCGGCCCATCCTCTGGCGCTGGTGCGCCCCAGGCCGGCCGACGATGCGTGCCTCTGGTGGCAGGTGCTCGCCAACTGCCGGCGCACGCTCACCCTGCTCCGCCCGAGGTTCGACGAGAGCGGCGCGGAGTGGCTGCCTTCCGCGTACTGGGACGAGGTCGTGAATCGCATCGACGGCCTGAGTGATCGCTTGGAAGCGCCCAAGGTGGGCGCGACGCCTGGCGTCGCGGATGCGGCCAGCGCGGCCGAGCTGATCGAGGCCCTCGCGCTCTCCCATGCGGCTGCGGTCCCCCCTGAGCTGGCGCAGCCCTGGTCGGTGATCGCGAATGCACGCCGCGTGCTGCAACAGCGCATCAGCGCAGCGCGTCCCGGTGCGTTCGAAGGGGTGCTCTCTGCGCCCGACCTCGTGGCGCACCTGAACCATCGCTACGGCGCCAGCCGCTCCTGGAGCGCCTCGCGCCTGAACTGCTACGGCGCCTGCCCCTATAGTTTCTTCGCGCAGGAGGCGCTGGCGCTGGAGGCTCAGGCCGACCCCGACGAAGGCATCGACGCCAGGCAGCGCGGCAGCCTGCTGCACGCTATCCTTGAATGGCTCTTCAGGCGCCTGGGCGCGGAGGGCCTGGCGCCCGGACCGGAGACTCAGGACAAGATCCTGGACTGCCTGGACGATGCCTGCACGGATGTGTTTTCGCCGGCCGCAACTGCTTACGGCTTCCGGCCCGGACCCCTTTGGGAGCACGAACAGGCGGAGATGCGCAGGCAGTTGGCCGCGCTGATTGCGTGGGAGTGTGATCCGAAGAACGCGCGGGGCTACCGCCCCTATGCCCAGGAGTTGCGCTTCGGCATCGCCGGGTCGACACTGCCGCGGCTCAGCCTGGCAGACAGCAGCGGCCGGTCCTTCGAGCTTTGCGGCGTCATCGACCGCATCGACGTCGATTCCGCGGGCCGGCTGCGCGTAATCGACTACAAGAGCGGCAGTACGACGTACAGTGAGAACGACATCCTGGGAGGGCGGGCCCTGCAGGGCGCGCTCTACGCGCGGGCCGCCGAGGAATTGCTGCGGGGAAGGCCGCAGGTGGCCGAGGCTTACTATCTGCACATCCCGCTCCGAAAGCACAGCGGCCGTATCGTGTGCCAGGGTGGCGCCGCGTCCGATCCCATCATTGCTGAGGCGGTGGCCCAAGCCGCGCGGGCTGTCGAGGCCGTGCGCGCGGGGAGCTTCGTGGCTGCGCCCAGCAAGGCATCTTTCGGGGGCGGCTCCTGCGCCAACACATGCGACTTCGGAGCTCTCTGCCGTGTGACGCGGCAGGTGGCGCGCAAGGCGCGGAAGGCGGCCCTCGCCTTTCGGGAGGCGGGTCTCATATGATTCGGACTGCCGAGCAGGAGACCGCCATCATCTCCGAGGGCCGCGCGTTGCTGGTCGAAGCTGGCGCAGGAACCGGCAAAACCTCGGTGTTGACCGATCGCTTCCTGACCCTCCTGGACCGCCATCCTGACTGGCCGCTGGACAGTGTCGTTGCCGTCACCTTCACGGAAAAAGCCACGCGCGAGATGCGCAGCCGCATCCGGCAGGGCGTGGAACAGCGCGCCCGGTCCGCCCTGCCAGGGTCGCCATGGCACGACCGGCGCCGCGATCTCGATCGCCTGCAGGTCAGCACGATCCACGGCCTGTGTGCCCGCATCCTCCGCGAAAATGCCATTGCGGCGGGCATCGATCCCCGTTTCGAGGTCCTGGATGAGCAAGAGGTCGGAGTCCTGAAAGAGGAGGCGGTCCGCCGGACCCTGGCCGAGCTGGCCGTGGCTGTCGCCCCATCTGCGGGGGGATCGCTCGACCTGCTGTCCAGCCTCCTGGTGCGGGATCTGCGAAACGAGCTCACTGGCTTGCTGGCCAAGCGCGGCACGGCGGAGCACCTCTTCAGGCGCCTTCCGGGGCCTGCGGAGTTGCTGGAGCGCTGGTCTGCGGGCCTGGAGAAGATGCGCCCGGCCGCCTGGCGCGAGATGCTCAGCGCCGAACCCGAATTCGGCCGAGCCTTGGCGGACATCCCGACCCTCGTCTTGACCGACCCCGGCGATAAGCTGGCGGAGGCCGTCACTCATGCCCAGGACGGCTGCCGTCTGGCAGTGCAAGGGGACATCCCCGCCGCGTTGGCCGCGTTCGCGCAGATCCAGCTGCGCGGCGGCAAGAAGGACAACTGGGGCGGGGCGGAGGCGCTCGACGCGCTCAAGGCAGACCTCAAGCTAGCGCGAGGCTGCGCAGAAAAGTTGGCAGAGAAGGGCGCGGGGGAACAGATCGGTCCGAACGACGAAGCCGCTGCAGACGCGCTGCTGCACTGGCGCGACCTCTGGGTACGCGTGACGACGACCTATGACCGGCTCAAGGCCGAGCGGCAGGCGCTGGACTTCGATGACCTGGAGCTGCACGCCCATCGCCTGTTGCACCGGGAGCCGCGGGACGACCGGCTGGCGGCCCACCTGGCAGGCATCCGCCACCTCATGGTGGACGAGTTCCAGGATGTCAACGAGATCCAGGGAGAGATCGTCTACGCTTTGGCGCACCCGCGCGATGCGGGCCGCTTCTTTGCGGTCGGGGACGCCAAGCAGAGTATCTACCGCTTCCGCCAGGCCCAGGTGAGTGTGTTCAACCGCGCAGGCCGTGATGTCCGGCTCCACACGGGCAGCGGCCCCCAGCCACTTGGCCGCTCGTTCAGGGCCCATGCAGGGCTCGTGGCTGCGCTCAACGATGCGTTCGACCGGATCCTGCAGCCCACCGGCGAGGGGTACGCCGACTTCGAGGCGCGGCCCGGGCCGTTGACCCATGACCGTGCCGCGCCGGTTCCGCATGTCGCCGCGCCCGCGCCGGTGGAGTTGCTCCTGCTGCCGGACGTAGGTGATGCCGAAGAAACGCGGCGTTGCGAGGCCGCGATCCTGGCCGAGAGACTCCTGGCGCTGCAGGAGCAGCAGCTTCCGGTGTGGGATCGCGGGAGGAGCGGATACCGGCCGTTCCGCTTCGACGATGCAGCGATCCTCTTCCGGTCGACGACATCGTTGCCGGTCTACGAGGAACAGTTCAAGGCCGCGGGGCTGCCCTACCTGACCGTCTCCGGCCGCGGGTTCTACAACCGTTCTGAAGTGCGCGATCTGCTCGCGCTTCTGGCCTGCCTCTACGCGCCGAACGACGACCTGAATCTCGCGACCGTGCTACGGTCGCCGCTGTGCAACCTCAGCGACGAGACACTGTATCGCCTGCGCTGGCAGGGACCAAATGGCCAGGCGCTGGCCGAGCCCGCCGCGCTCTTCGTCGCGCTGAGCGCGCCGCCGCCCACAACTCAACCGGAGGAAGTAGCACACGCCGTCCAGACGCTCACCGCGCTGCGCGACATGGCCGGCCGCGTGAGTGTCTGGCAGTTGTTGCGAACGGCCCTCGACCGCACAGGCTACGAGGCGACGCTGGCGCTGAACGATGCCGACGCAGACCATCACGTGAAGACGGGACGGTCGCGCGGCAACGTGGCCAAGCTGCTGGCGCTGGCGCGCGACAGCGGCGGTGCCAGGCCCTCTGGCGGCGGAGCCAGGCCTTCTGGCGGCGGCGCCAGCCTCTCCGACTTCCTGCGACGGGTGGAGGATCTTCGGGCGCGTGAGGTGCGCGAGGGCGAGGCGCCTGCCGGCGCGCCGGACGCAGGCGCGGTGCAGTTGATGACGATTCATGCCGCCAAGGGTCTGGAGTTTCCGGTCGTGGTCGTGGCTGCTCTGGGAAGCAGGCCGGGGCGCGGGTCCAGCGCGCGCCACATTCGGTTCGATCCGGAGTTCGGGATCGTCTGCGAGCTGCGCGATGCCAACGGCGATTGGTGCAAGCCGGCCGGCTACCGGTGGGCTCAGTGGCTCGACGAGCGCATGGAGCTAGCTGAAAGCCGGCGGCTGCTCTATGTTGCCTGCACGCGCGCGGCCGATCTGTTGATTCTGTCCGGCAGGCCGGGCGAGCCGTTATCCTGGCTGACCGCGCTGACCGCTGCCTGGGACCTGGCCCCGGACGATGCGAGCGACACGGTTGTCACGCGCACCGGATACAACCTGCGCGTGTGCTGCCCCGAGCCCCCTTCTGAGAGTGGCGTGCGTGAAGGTCGCTCCTTCGACTCCGGGCCGCAAAGTGCGGCGGCCCTCCGCTCAGGGTGTTCCAGTGTCGCGGGGATGGCTGAGATGCCGCCTCTCGCGCGGCCGCTGCCGTCTGCCATCGCGCCGCGGCCCATCGCCGTCACCCACCTCCAACGCCGGCTGAACGAAGAGGCCGGCGAGCTGCCCCTCCTGCGGCCCGCGGTACTGGCGGGTTGCGACACCGGCCGGCCCCAACGCGCGCCGGGCTACCTGGTGGGCAATTTGACGCACCGCGTCCTGGCGGACTGGGAGTGCCTGTCGATGCCATCCCAGGAATTGCGGCCGAGGCTGGCAGCTTGGGCCACACGGTTGGGTATCACTGATGCTGGCGCGGCGGAGCATGCGGTTGTCCAGGTCCTGAACCTGCTTGGAAACCTGCGCAGGTCAGCCTTATTCCGGGAAATTGCCGGCGCGGAGGAACGCCACACGGAGATTCCATTCTCCCTCGCAACCCCTGCCGGCACGCTGCACGGCGTGATCGACCTTCTATTCCGGGATCCTGCGGGAGAGTGGCGATTGGTGGACTGGAAGACCGAGCCGGTGGGGAGGGAGCAGGCGCTACAGGACGCGGCCCAGCCCCATCTGCTGCAGCTGGCGGTCTACGCCCGGGCAGCCGAGCGATTCCTGGGGCTGCGACCGCACGTCGAGATCTGCTTCCTTGCCCGCGCTGCAGCCGTGTATGCGTGCACGGAGGCCGCGCTGGCGGCGGCGCCAGGCCCTCTGGCGGCGGCGCCAGGCCCTCTGGCGGCGGCGCCAGGCCCTCTGGCGGCAGCCTGGCGTGATGCTATGATTGAGGTGCTGCCGGCTCCCGGAGAGGCTACCTGATTGTCTGGATGAGGGCAATGATCCTCTGATGATGCTGAGGACTGTAGAAAACGAGACTCTGAGGAATGGATCAGTGCTCAGTCGATCGCAGGAAGTCCCGTACCAGTGCATTGAAAAGTTCCGGAGCCTCAAGACTGCAGTCGTGCCCGGCGCCCGGTATGATCACGAGAGTCGATGCCGGGATCCTGGCGTGCAGGGCCTCGGCAACATTAAGCGGTGAGCGCTGATCGGCTTCACCATACACCAGGAGCGTAGGCACTTCAACGGTTGGAAGCATGTCGAGAAGATCTGCCTCGGCGAAGGCATGCAGCATCGCTCTCATCCCGGCTGGATGGAACTCGGATAGGATGGTCGCGGTCTCGCGGACCACATCGGCCGGAGTAGAGTCCGTGAACAATGTCGGAAGCCAAGCCTCAACGACCTGGTCGGGCGGCCACTCTGACTGCTGTAGTCCCGTTCGCAAGCGCTCTTCGACAACTTCTGGCGGCAGGGATCCTGCCCAACCGGCATAGGCCGAGACTAAGACGAGGCTCCTCGGCATGGCCGGGTAGCGGCGGTAGAACTCCATTGCAAGTCCGCCACCGAACGATAGACCGAGTACATGAGGCCGCGTTAACCCAATCTCTTGAAGAAGTGCAGCAAGACATTCTGCATATTCGGGCAGACGGAACGACTCTGGCGGATCTGCGGACGCGCCACAGCCGGGCGCATCCCAAGCGACCATTGTGAAATCGGGGGAGAGGTCGTCAAGCTGTCTGCGCCACATCCGGCTGTCGCTCAGAGCCCCATGCAGAAGTACGAGGGGCGGCCCCTCGCCCTTCCGTTCGAAAGCGATACGTAATCCTCTTACGTTGACCTCGTGCATGCGGCCTCCCGGTCAACTGACGGTGGACGTCTGGCCGTCTGCACCGCCAGATGCCTCCTTATCATCCCGCATGACGGAGCATCAGCACCGCTCGATCCAGTCCAGGCCGCCGCGTCGTTGGTGCGATCATGCATCCTCACCGTATGTTACGGCTTGTCTCTCGTGATATGTTGAGTCCATGCGATTCTATCACAATTTTTTCGCTTGGTCTACTGCCCGACCAACGTCTCTCAGCGATTATTTCGCTTGCCCTTTGGCGCCGCAACCCGGCCCGCCGAGTTCTCGTATTGCATTGCGAAACAATATCATCATTCAGCCGCAGAAGGGGGCATCATGGCAACTGCGCAGAGACACCGGCCGTTTTGGGTCTATCTGTTGGTATTTTTTTGCGTTGTACTCGGCGCAGGCGGCTTGTACGGAGGCTACGCCTTTGTCACCGATCCCACCGGCGCGTCGATCGGCATGGATGCGGCCATGCTGCGCGGCTTCCTGGACACGTATCTGCCGTTCGGCATCTTTCTCTTGATCGCGTTCGGGATTGTGCCTATTGTGCTGGCGTGGGCACTGCTGGCCCGGCCCCGTTGGGTATCGGGAATCACGGCCGCAAGGGGCTGGGATGGGGCATGGGTCGCCACGCTGACCTTGGGTGTTGGCCTGCTCATCTGGATGGCCGGCCAGTTTGTCATCATGGGTTACACCGCCCCGATCCAGGCGTTCACGCTCTTTTTCGGCGTAGCGATCACGCTGCTAAGCCTGGTTCCCGCGGTCCGTCGCTACTACCGGGTAGATTGAGGGAGTTCATCGGAAGGAGAGTTACAAGATGATCGGCAGAATCTGGCATGGATGGACCAGTCCGGAGACGGCGGACGCTTACCAGGAGCTACTTCTACATGAGGTCTTCGTGGGGATAGCCGCGCGCCAGATCCCAGGCTATAAGGGTATTCATCTTCTGCGAAGGGATGGTCAATCCGAGACCGAATTCATCACAGTAATGTGGTTCGAGTCATTGGAGGATGTGCGTGCCTTCGCAGGTGAAGACTATGAGGCGGCCGTCGTGCCCCCGGCAGCGAGAGCGTTGTTGTCTCACTTTGATGCACGATCACAGCACTACCAGGTGCAGGCGGAACTTAAGGTCTGACGGCGGCGCGGCGGAGCGGAACGCGCTCACCATCCTGAGTTCGGTGCTCCCGGGGCGGTTGGTTCAGGTGATGTAATCCGCGTTGACCCATGGACGCAAATCAGGCTTTCCACCCTGAGTGTGTGATGTGGCTGCGGCTGCAAACCATCCAAAGGAGGACCAAATGATCACGGCGACAGACCTGATTGAATCGCTTGAGCGCAACTTGTACATCATCAAAGCCCAAACACAGGGCCTGACTCATGCCGACAGCCTGCTGCAACTGCCGTTTCGCGGCAACTGCCTGAACTGGGTCATCGGACACATTGCCGCCAACCGCAACACCATGCTGCACTTCCTGGGGGAGGAAGGCATCCTCAGCGAAGCTCAAGCTGCGCGCTATGGGTATGGGTCCGAGCCAGTGTGCGGCGATGACGGCGATATCCTCACTTTGGAGGATCTGCTGGTGGCGCTGGGGCAGGGCCAGAAGGCATTGGTGGCCAAACTGCAAACGATCCCTGCAGAGGAACTCGCGCGTGACGTGCAAAGCTTTCTCGGCACTACCACGCTCGCCCAGCTTGTCTTCTATCTGTACTGGCATGAGAGTTACCACACCGGCCAGACTGAAGCCCTGCGCCAACTGGCCGGCAAGGGCGACAAAGTGATATGAGAAGAGAAGGCCTCGATACCCGTGTGCCACACACCCTGAGAACATGGTGCCTGACGGGGGCCGCGCGGATTGGCTTCAAGAAGCGGGTGAATGGAGCTCTGCCAGGCTCAACGCTGTTCACGCGATGCCGCTGCGGTATGTGGAGGCCGCGAGGGTGGCGAACGAGGGTGTGAGGATCCAAGAAGCTGGGTTCCACTTGCACGGTGCGCCTTTGTGGTCATGGCAGCATATGGTAGCATCATGGCCAAGCGACAGCACGACCCGCGAACGGGTAACGGGCTGAACCCATGGGGAAGCGATGGAGAGTCTTGAAGACAAGGTGCGCCGCGTCACAGCTGAGGTTGTCGACATCGTCGACTACGACCCCGCATGGCCCGCGTAATTTGAGCAGGAAACACAATATCTGCTTGCTTGTTTTCCCGAAGGTTCCATTATCGGCATCGAACATATCGGCAGCACCGCGGTCTCGGTACTAGCAGCGAAGCCCATCATCGACATCCTCGTCGGCGTCAGTGATCTGGCCCTTGTGCGCGAGGAGATCGCTCCGCGGTCGGAAGCGCAGGGCTACGACTATTTCTGGCGTCCGACACGCGGTGACGATGGCCCGCCTTTCTGCCCCTGGTTCATCAAGCGCGACGCCGGGGGCGTGGGAACGCGCCCCATCGACGTGGTGGAAATGGGCTTTGCTGAGCATTGGGATCGGGTGCTTTTCCGCGACTACTTGATCGCCCACTCCGAAACGGCTGCTCACTGTGCCACGCTCAAGCGCCTGCTTGCCGCAGAGTTCACAGGTGACCGCGTCCGCTACACGGAAACGAAGACGTCCTTCATTGCTGAGGTGACAGGGCAAGTGAAGCGCGCATGCCAGGATCCAACAAGTGCATCAGCCTGATGCGCGATTTTCGAAGCGTCTATGCCGGGGGCACTGACAGTGGTGCCCCTATGGGACCTGAAGGTGGTGGAGTGAGATCGACACACACAGGGGAAGACCAACATGCCAGCCCACCAGATTGTGCCCGCACCGATCCTTGACTCCTACTGGGTTGTCCCCGACCGGCCGTGCGCAAGCGAGTATCCCGGAGCCGCCGAGACAGCCGCGGCGCGCAACAAGCTGCGCCTGTTGCTGGACGCCGGCCTCACCTTCTTCCTCTTCATCCATTGCTATGGCGGCATCGGTCGCACCGGCACGATCGTGGACTGCTACCTCGTCCGGCACGTATTAACCGGCAGTCACCGCAGCGGCGAGAAGCGCCGGCAAGTTGGCTTAGGCAAAGCGCTGGCCGCGGGCGCAGCGAAAGTCAGGAACTTGGCTCAGATAGTCCAACAAGGTAGACTGCAACGGGTCCATCGGCGTAACTTCCTTGTGATTGGTCTCACGGAGATTCTAGCCGCTGCATTTCTTTTCAACCGCGCCCATGCCACAATCACTGCGGGCACTCGGGCTAAGCCGCACAATGACTTCGCTCTGGCGCAGGTTTGCGCCATCATGACTCTCCCGCGACCGGGACGTACTATCATGCCCGGACCTTGAGAGTGTGTCCGATCCGTTTCTAACGAGGCCTCTAATGCGGTACGCAAACCACGGTCTCTGGCGACCCCCATTGCATCATCGCTCAGCTTCCTTGGCCTGGATGCACAGCCGTCCACCCTGGAGTGGGGCGCAATGCTGAACGAAGGCCGAGGCCTCCTGATGGAGGCCCTCTGGCTCACCCGCTACCCCGGCCTGATGATCGTGATCGCCGTGCTCTCAGTGAATATCTTCGGCGACGGCCTGCGTGACGCAGGGGATCCCCACATGCGCGGGTAGATCAGGACTGGGCGGCAATTCTTGCGGGCAGGCCATGCCCATCGAGATATCTGCTATGATGATCACACCGACAGAGCTTGCAACTCGTCTCAACATCAGCCTGGTGACAATCTTGAGGGCATTAGTCGCCAGTTCTTGCTACGTACTCCCGGACCAGGAGATGGACCAGGAACTCGTGGATTTGGTGCTGACCAACCTCGGCTATGGCATTACCAGCAGTACTCTTTTCAGGCATGCCCCCGAGAACCGCCGGATGAAGAGCAACTGGCTCGCCTGGTACCAGAACATCCAGCGGCGTCATCTGAATAGCCTCTATCACTTCACGGCACCAACGAATATCGCCAGCATTGTGCGCACGGGCAGCCTTTTCGCCCGGCGCCAATTGGCCGCACAGGGGATCCAGCCCATCCGCAACAGCTGGGGATCGACCGAAAAAGAGATCGCACTTGGGGCTGACTACATCTGCCTGAGTCTGACAAAACAATGGGCCATGATGCGCAGCGTGATACTGGAGCGAGCGGAACTGCCTGCTGTTCTGATCATCGAGCCCCGTGTGATCTGGTATGAAGGCACCTGCTTCTCTCCACACAACAGTGCGCGGCGGGACGTCCGTAGCGCAGAATTGCGGAATTGGACAACTGAGTACCATTTTGACCTTCTCTTCCACGAGACAACATCCAACTGGCCCGGCGACCCGCAAGCTGAGATCCTGGTGCGCGACACGATCACATCTGAGGACATCCGCAACATTGTGTTTCATGATCAGGGCGCGTTCCAGGCGGTCTGGCAGGACGCCGGGCTAGATCGTAGCGCGTCAGCTTTAGGGAAAGTCCGGATCAACGCACGCTATTTTCCGGCTGGAGAAATCGAGCCACGGGGAGGGGTTCTGGGATGGGCTGCTTCGAGTGAACAAGCAGGGTGACTGCGAAGAGCCGGTTAGCCGCCGGCGCAGCCAGACCGTTCCGCCCCTGGCTCGTTAAAACGAATCGGCAGCGTTGCCGCGCTGCCGATTCAAGTCACGATTGCCTTCGGGCCCCTACGCACCTTGACAATCGAATAACCCATCTTCCTTGCACCATCAGCGGTGCAATTTCTCCATCGTTATGAGTGAGCCGCCAGGGACTCGAACCCTGAACCTCAGAAGAACACGGATCTTCTTTTGGATACCCTCTGATTACCCAGA
>CAYLZG010000046.1:0-1095 GCA_964387985.1 uncultured Anaerolineales bacterium
GCGACAGCATCAGGTGGTAGTGTTGTGCGTTGCAGGTCTCAGTGATGCCGTAGAGAAGGATGGGAAAGAAGGGATCGGTGAACAGCTTGGTGATGGGCTCGGGAATGACTACACCCAGGATACGGGTCCGTCGCGTCACTAAGCTGCGCGCTGCCGCATGGGGTTGGTAGCCCGTCTCGCGAATCACGCGCCAGACCTGTCCGCGGACCTCGGCTCGCACGCTTGGGTGGTCATTGACGACCCGGGAGACCGTCGAGCGGGAAACGCCCGCGATACGGGCAATTCCTTCCAACGTGAGGGGCATGGTGGAGCACCTCTCCTCATCGAGAGCAAGTCGCGGAACGCACGCTGCGTCGCTGCAGCCGATCACCGGCACTTACTATGCATTGAGACGCTCCTTGGGAGCGCTCCCAAGAAGCAGTATGACATAGTTCTACCGCGTTGTCAATCCCTTTTTTTCTCTTGCGGCATCGCATTTTTCGTTTCCCGATCCGGAGAGCTCTCAGTTACGGCCTGGATCGATGCTGGTGACTCGGCACGCGTCTGTTCTCGGGCGTGCTTCATGGTTGTCGTCCCCCCGAAACGCTCATTTCCCGCCTTGCACATTTCGTCTGTTATAATCGGGGAGCCGGAAGTTCATCTCATTCGACAGGTTGCGGGCGATGTCCGACGATTTCGTCCATCTTCATCTTCATACCGAGTATTCACTGCTAGATGGTCTCGGTCGCGTGCCGGCCATGGCCAAACGCGCGGCCGAACTGGGCCAGCGTGCTGTCGCGTTGACCGATCATGGCACCATGCACGGCGCGATCGAGTTCACGCGTGCGTGCAAGGGCGCAGGCGTCAAGCCACTGCTGGGTGTTGAGGCATACATCACCCAGTGGGGACGTCCGATGACCGGCCACGAGGGTGAGATCGATCGAGGGCGTCACCATCTGCTGTTGCTGGCCGAGAACATGACGGGCTACCGCAACCTGCTTCAGATCTGCACGGATGCCCAGCTTCGAGGCTACTACTATCGCCCGCGCATCGATGCGGATTACCTGGCGAACCACAGCGAAGGCCTGATCTGCACATCCGGCTGTCTGGCAGCGG